>NZ_JBSGDP010000078.1:0-26512 GCF_053602435.1 Nocardia sp. NPDC004415 | reverse complement strand
GGTGCCGCGGCGTAGGCGACGAAGGAGCAAGCCGCGGCACCTGACCGCCGGGCCTCCCGGGGGCCGCGAACCCGCGGCGCCCGCCGCTATGACCCAGCCCAGGATTCGATGATCGTGCGGGCGATCGAGATGGATCCGGGGACCAGCAGGCGGGCGTCGGTCGCGCGGGCCGACCAGTCGCCGAGTCGCAGGGCCGCGCGGACCTCGTCGCGGGTGAACCAGTGCGCCTCGGCGATCTCGCCGTCGGAGAACACCAGCTCCTGGTTCGGATCGCCGACCGCGGCGAATCCGACCATGAGCGAGCGCGGGAACGGCCACGGCTGACTGCCGAGGTATTCGATCTCGCGCAGGTCGACGCCGACTTCCTCGCGCACCTCGCGTTCCACGCAGTGCTCGAGCGATTCACCGGCTTCGACGAAGCCCGCCAGCAGCGAGAACATGGTCGCGGGCCAGGTGTGCTGGCGGGCCAGCAGGACCCGGTCTGCACCGTCGTGGACCAGGCAGATCACGGCGGGGTCGATGCGCGGGAACTCTTCCTCGCCGGTCTCGGTGAGCCGCGACCAGCCACCGCGTGCCGCGACGGTGGTGGTCCCGTCGCCGCCGTGGAATACGGCACGGTCGTGCCAGTTCAACAGGGCATAGGCGGTGGCCAGCAGGTCGGCGGTGAAATCGTCGACGCCGCCCAGCGCCCGCAGATCCTTCAGGGTGCCGTCGAGCTCGGGCTCCCGCACCGCCCACAGGTGCGCGCCCTCGGCGACCCCGAGGAACACCGCGCCGGCGCCCGGCTCCGCGGCCACCGTGAGCGCCGCGTCGAGCACCACCCCGGAGCCCTCGACCCGCACCTTGCCGCGCGCGTCGACACGCAGCACCTTCGCCTTGCCCCACCCCTCGCGCAGCGCGTCCGGGTCGAGCCGGACGTGCTCGGCCCGATCGATGGTGGAACGCGACAGCAGCGGAACGTCTTTCAGCCGGAACGACACACTGTCGAGCCTAGCCGCTGCGGCTATTTGCCGGTGTGCCGGATGTAGAGCAGCTTGTCGCCGGTCTCGAGCGCGTCGACCTGGGCGTCGCCCACCCGGATCAGCTCGCCGCCGCGCACCACACCCAGCACGATGTCGCTCAGGTGCCGCGGCGAACCACCGATCTCCTGCGGCTCCACCTCGCGTTCGGCGACGGCGAAACCCTGCTCGGGGGTGAGCAGGTCCTCCATCATCTCCACCACGGTCGGCGTGGTGGTCGAGATGCCGAGCAGCCTGCCCGCGGTCTCCGAGGACACGACCACCGAATCGGCGCCCGACTGCCGCACCAGATGGGTGTTCTCCGCCTCGCGGATCGCGACCGAGATCTTGGCGGTCTTGTTCAGTTCGCGTGCGGTGAGCGTCACCAGCACGGCGGTGTCGTCGCGGTTGGTGGCCACCACCACCGCCGACGCGCGCTGCACGCCGGTCAGCCGCAACACATCGGACTTGGTCGCCGACCCGTGCACGGTGACCAGCCCGACCCCGGCCGCTGCCTCCAACGCGACCGCGTCGGTGTCGACGACGACGATGTCGGACAGCTGGACCCCGTCGGCGACCATCGCGTCGATCGCGGTGCGTCCCTTGGTGCCGTAACCGACGACGACGGTGTGGTTGCGCACGGTGTGCCTCCATCGCTGAATCTTGAACGCCTGCCGCGACCGTTCGGTGAGCACGCTGAGAGTGGTGCCGACCAGCACGATCAGGAACAGGATGCGCAGGGGGGTGATGACGATCGTGTTCACCAGGCGCGCCGACGGGGTCACCGGGGCGATATCGCCGTAACCGGTGGTCGACAGCGAGACGGTGGCGTAGTACATGGCGTCGAGGAACGACAACTCGTCGCCGCTGTTGTCGTGATACCCGTCGCGGCCGACGTACACCACGGTCGCCGCGGTGAACAGCAACAGCACCGCGAACAGGACGCGGCGGGTCAGCGAGATCCAGGGGCTGCTCTGGGTGGCGGGAATCCGCAGCAGCCCCACCAGCGCGTAGTCGGGACTGCTGCCCAACCCGACCGGGGTGCGCGTGTCACCGAACATCCAGCGCTCCTGTGTTTTTTGGCGGCTGGTGCCGCGGGGTTCTCGGCCCTGGGGGCCTCGATTCTTCCCTCCTCCGCTCAGTCGCTTCGCTCCATCGCTCCGTCAGTCCAGAATCGAGGCGGCCGAGAACCCGGAAGAGGCCGACCAGTCCAGGACCGGTCGGTGTCGCAAGCGTATCGGCTCATGGTCCTTCGCGACGATCGGTGTCGATCTTTTCCGGCGCGGCGTCGTGGATGAGGCGGGCCAGTTCGGCCGGGCCGGCCAGGTTCGCGGGAGCGATGGTTCGGCCGGTGCGCACGTAATGGAAGGCGGCGCCGACGCGTTCGAGCATCGTCGCCTCGGTCTCGCCGGTGCGCGCGGCCATGAGGCGGGCCCAGGCCAGGCGGTAGACGGCGAGCTGGACGGCGACGGCGGGTTCGTCGGCGGGGCCGGGTTCGGCGCCGGTCTTCCAGTCGACCACGATCCAGCGGCCGCCGGATTCGGCGAACACGGCGTCCATCCGGCCACGGATGACGGTCCCGGCGATGCTGGTCTCGAAGGGGACCTCGACGTCGACGGGGTTGCGGTGTGCCCAGGGTGAGCGCCGGAAGGCGGCCTGCATGGCGGCCAATTCCCGGTCGGCGCGCCCGAGTTCGGCGGCACCGTCGGCGGCGCCGGGCAGTTCGCCGGAGCCCAGCAGCTGGTCGGTGCCGAACCACTGCTGCACCCAGGCATGGAAGGCGGTGCCGCGCCGGGCCATCGGGTTCGGCGGGTACGGCAGGGGGCGACGCAGGCGCGCGGCCAGGCGGGTGGGGTCGGCGCGCAACTCGACCAGCGCCGTGGCGGGGAGCTGGCCGGGCAGTTCCACCTGCTGGTCGGCGAGTTCGGCGGCGGTGAATTCGGCCAGCAGCGCGTCGACGTCGGTGGCCCAGCCGTCCGGGTCGTCGGCGTCCTCGGGCGCGGGCTCGACGGGTGTGTCCCGCAGCCGGTCGAGGGCGGTGCGGACCAGGGCGGCGCCCTGCTCGACGGGGTCGCGACGACTGCCGAGGGGATCGCGCGGCCACTGGGCGGCCGGCGGGTTGTCGGCGAAGGGGTTGACCGCGTCGGGGGCGGGTGGGTCGTCCCAGCGGGCGACGGTGGCCGCGCCGTAGGCCGGGCTGTCGGGGTCGTCGACGGCCTGCTTCAGTTCGAGCAGGAATTCCGATGGGCCGCGCGGGGAGCTGCCGGTCTCGGGCCAGTGATAGGCCGAAACCAGCAGGACCCGTTCGGTTCTGGTGAGCGCGACATAGAACAGACGGCGTTCCTCGTCGAGCCTGCGGGCCTTGAGCGCGGATTTGTGGGCGACGATGGCGCGCTCGAGTTCGGCGCGGTCGGCGAGCCCGGTGAGGTCGAGGACCGGCACCCCCTCGGCGGCGTCGGGCTGGGCGCGGTCGCCGCGCAGGGTGGTCGGCAGTTCGGCGAGCGCGCCCAGCCAGGTACTCAGGGCGGTGCTCGACGGGAACACCGAACCGCTCACGTGCGGGACGGCGACGACCTCCCATTCCAGACCTTTGGCCGCGTGCACGGTGAGGATCTGCACCCGGTCGCGCGCGACCTCCACTTCGCCCGGCTCCAAACCGTTCTCGACGGATTCGGCGGCGGTGAAGAAGGCGAGCAGCCCGCTCAGCGAGGCCCGGGTGTCGGCCGCGTAGCCCGCCACCACATCGGCGAAGGCGTCGAGGTGCTCGCGGCCCGCGCCGCCACCGGCGATGGCCCGCCGGGTCTGGGTCTCGACACCGACACCGATGATGCGTTCGACATCGGCGACCAGCTCGACCAGCGGCTGACCGCTGCGTTCGCGCAGAGCCGCGAGTTCTTCGCTCAGCGCGAGAATGCGCGTGTATCCGGCGTCGGAATACTGGTCCGGCGCACCGGGATCGGCGATCGCGTCGGCGAGACCGGCCTGTTCGGTGGGTTCCGGCGCGACCTCGCGCAGGGCCGACGCGAGGCCCGCGGCATCGGTGATGGCGGTGGCGGTGTCGCCGGACAGGCTGCCGATCGAGAGCATGCGCGCCCTGCGCGCCAGCGCCGCCAGGTCCGCCACGCCGATCCGCCAGCGCGCACCGGTCAGGATCCGCACCGCCGCGCTGCCCGTCCCCGGTTCGGCGATCAACCGCAGGGTGGCGACGATATCGGCGACCTCCGGCGTGGCCAGCAGCCCACCGAGCCCGACGATCTCCACCGGTAATCCCTGCTCGCGCAACGCTTCCGCGAGCGGCGCGGCATCGGCATTGCGCCGGATCAGCACCGCCGAGGTGGGCGGCTCGGCCTCGGCCTCGCGCGCCAGCGCCCACTCCCGCGCGATCCGGGCCGCGACCCAGTCCCGTTCCTGAGCGATCGTTTCGGTGACGGCGAACTCGACCGTGCCCGCCTCCGCCGCGGGCTTGGCCCGCAACGCGTCCACCGTGGCTCCCCCGGCAGCGCGCGCCCGCACCCGCAGCGGATCGGCCACCAGATTCGCCAGTGCCAGCGCCTCGGGCGGATTGCGCCAGCTCGTCAGCAGCGGTAGCACCGGTGCCGGAACATCCGGTGCGACAGGGAAATCGGTCGCGAATCGCGGCAGGTTGGCCGCCGAGGCGCCGCGCCAGCCGTAGATGGACTGCATCGGGTCACCCACGGCGGTCACCGCCAGTGACCGGCCGTTCGCCCCGGCACGCTGACCGTGGTCGTCCGCCGGACGCGTGGTGGCACCGGCCCCCGGGGAATCACGCCGGGCGGCACCGCCGGTGGTGTGGTCGTCGCGGCTGTCCTGATCCCGGTCGCCGGACGCGCCGCCACCGGCTGTCTGCGGTGAGCCCGGCTCGTCCATCGACCAGAGAGTGTCGTTCTCCGGCAGCGGAGTGGGAGCGGCGGCGCGGCGGCGGGTGGGCGGCGCGGCGTGGTGGGGCTGGGCGGCGTCGGCGTCGCCGAACAGGGCCGAGAGCAGCACGCGCTGGGCGTGCCCGGTGTCCTGGTATTCGTCGAGCAGGACCAGCCGGAAGCGGGCGCGTTCGGCGGCGGCGACCTCGGGATGGTCGACGGCCAGGCGCGCGGCCAGCGACATCTGGGAACCGAAATCCAGGGCGCCGCGGCGGTTGAGGGCCTCGTCCAGCTGGCCGACCAGCGGAAGCAGCGCCACGCGTTCGCGCTGGGCGGTGACGATGTCCTGGAGTTCCCTCTTCGGCCCACCGCGCTGGCGCGGGCCCGGTGGCAGCGTGAAGACCAGCTTCTCGAGTTCGGCGTGCGCCTCGGCGAGCTGTTGGGGTTCCACCAGGTGCTCGGCGAGCTGACCGGCCAGCGCCAGCACCGCCTCGGTCACCGAGACCGGCGTGCGGTCGGTGTCGAGGTCGCCGTCCCAGGAGCGCACCACCTCGTGCGCGAGCTGCCAGAGCTGGGTCTGGGTGAGCAGCGCGGCCGAGGGCTCCACCGGCAGCAGCAGCCCGTGCGCGGTGAGCAGCCTGCCCGCGTAGGAGTGATAGGTGCTGATCTCGGGCTCGGCCCCGGCGATCACCGTGCGCAGCGCACCGCTCGGGTCGATCTCGCGCAGCAGCGGCGCGCCCGCCAGCCGGGCCAGCCGGGTGCGGATACGGGCGGTCAGCTGCTGGGCGGCCTTGCGGGTGAAGGTGAGCCCGAGCACCTCGTCGGGGGCGACGAGCTGATTGGCCACCATCCACACCACGCGCGCGGCCATGGTCTCGGTCTTGCCCGCGCCCGCCCCGGCCACCACCAGCGTCGGGCCGGGCGGTGCCGCGATGACGGCCGCCTGCTCGTCGGTAGGCGGGGGCAGACCGAGCGCGTCGGCCAGCCGCTGCGGGGTGACGCGCACGCCGCTCACTCGTCGGTCACCTGCCGTCCGGTGTCCTGCACCGGGCAGCTGCCCGCGACCGGACAGTGCCTGCACCCGTCGTTGCGCACCGCCAGATACTCCGGCCCTCGGGTCGCGTCGGCGGCGTCGTGAATCGTGGTGCGCCACTTGTCCAGACCCTCGCCGTCGAGGGCGGTCTGCTCGCGTTCGGTGGCCCCGGTCCTGGTGTTGCGCTTGGCGACATAGACCAGCCGGGCGCCGCCGGGCTCGCCTGCGGCGGCGTCCTCGTCCTCGTCCAGCGCGCCCTCGGCGGCGGCGACCTGATAGGTGGCCAGCTGCGCGTGCTCGGCCACGTCCTTGGCGCTGACCGGCGTCTTGCCGGTCTTCACGTCGACGATCACGAAGCGCCCCTGCGCATCCCGCTCCAGCCGGTCGATGCGTCCACGGATGCGCACCGCGCGTTCGCCCTCGGCGCGGGCGGGCAGCACGCAGTCCACCGGTACTTCCACGCCGGCCTGGGTGAGTTCGCCGCGCGTGCTCCGCACCCAGGCGAGGAAGGTCTCCAGCATGGCCTCGGTGCGGCGCAGCTCCTGGCGGGAATGCCAGCCGGTGGCCGGGTCGACGGCCTTCCACGCCTGATCCAGCGCGGCGCGGACCTGCGCCTCCGGCACGTCACCGGCCAGCGCCTGCACCAGGGTGTGCACGAGATTGCCCTTGAGGGCGTGCGGGTTGTCGCCGTCGGTGCCGCCGTGACGTTCCAGTGCCCAGCGCAGCGGGCAGGTGCGCAGCAGTTCCACCGTGGACGGCGACAGGCCGATGGGGGAATCGTCGTCGTCCCAGAGTTCACGCCGGGAGCTGAGTTCGGCGGTGCCGTACCAGTTGTCGGGATCGGTGCCGGGCACCCCCGCGTCGGCGAGGCGGGCCAGTTGGTGAGCCGCGCGGGCGCGACGGTCCGGGTCGGCGCCGGGATCGCAGACCACGCCGCGTAATTCGGCGACCAGCGCGTGCATCACCAGGGCGCGGCCAGGATCGGCGACCGGCAGGGCGCCGGGTTCGCCGGTGTCGTCGTCGCCGAGCAGTTCGGTGAGGAAACGCGAGGGCACCAGATCCTGGTCGCCCGCCGCCGACTCGACCGCGGTCACCAGCAGGGAGCGGCGGGCGCGGCTGCACGCCACCAGCAGCAGGCGCCGTTCCTCGGCGAGGATCGGCGCGGCCCGGCTGGTGGTGGCACCCGGGTCCACCCCGGCGACCAGGTCGACGAGGTCCTCGGTGTGCAGCAGGGTGCCGCGCGCGCGGGGGTTGGGCCAGATGCCTTCCTGCACCGCGGCCACCGCCACCACGTCCCACTCGCGGCCCGCCGCCGCGTGCGCGCTGAGCAGCGACACGGCCTCGCCCTCGGCGGCGAGCGGCCTGCCCTGCTGCGGAATCTGCTGGTGCAGCAGATATTCGACGAATCCCTCGATGCTCGCGCGCGGCAGCCGGTCGACGTAACCCGCTGCCGCGTCGAACAATTCGACGGCCGCGTCGAGATCACGGTCGGCCTGCATACCGGCCGCGCCGCCACGCCGCGACTGGCGGAACCAGCGCCGTTCCAGCCGCGAACTCGTCCACAGGGTCCACAGCACGTCTTCGAGTCCCTGCCCCCTCGACCGGGTTTCCTCCGCCTTGCGCACCGCGCGCAGGACCCGCTGCAAGGGAGCGGCCTCCACCTCGGTGAGCCGGTCGAGCAGACGTTCCTCGCCGATCCCGACGATCAGGTCGCGCAGGATCTCCGCCGAGGACTGGTCGATGAGCGGCACCGCCGGTGGCTCCGGTTCGGGCCGAGGTGGGCCCGCGACCGGCGGCGGCGCGGTGGGCGGGGTTTCGGCGTCGAGGAGGTCGATGTCGTCGGGGAGGTCCTCGGCGCTGTCCCAGGCGGGTTCGGGGTCGGGGCGCAGCGGGTCGTCCGGATCGGGTTCGGGCGGGAGCCAGTCGTCGTCCAGCGGGTCGGGATCGGGCAGTTCCGGTGGGGGCGGCGGTGTCTCGTCCCACAGCAGGAACTGTTCGGTGTCGTCGGCGTCGGGATCGGTGGTGGTGAGCCCGGCGCGTTCGAGGTCGAGCACGCCACGGCGCACCCCGCGACGCAACCGGCGCAGCGCGATCTGGTCGGCACCGCCGAGCGGGCCCGACAGCAGGTCCATGGCGTCCTCGGGCGAGAACATCGCGTCGATCGCCCGACGCGAACCGGGCCGCGACGGGTCACCGGCCAGCAGCACCCGCAGCGCCAGCACCATCCACGCCGCACCGCGTCGCCGGGCCAGTGGTTCGGCCACCGCGGGCCTGCGCACCGGCACCCCCGCCGCCAGCAGCGCCCGCCGCAGCGGCGCCAGCGACAACGGCACCGACCGCACGATCACCGCCATCTCCGACCACGGCACCCCGTCGGTCAGATGCGCGCGCCGCAGGTGATCGGCGATCAGCGCCGCCTCTTTGGCGGTGGTCCCCAGCACCCGCACCCGCACACTCGCCTCGGGCGCCATGGACGGGGCAGGGTCGTCCGCATCGTCCTCACCGAACAGACCGATCGGAAGTTCACCCGAATCCGGCTCGGTGACAGCGTCTTCGGACACCTCGGTCCGCTGCCCCGGCAGCACCCGGTGACGCGCGCTGCCCGGCAGCCGGGCGGCGATACGGGCGGTGGTCAGGCGGATGGGCTCGCCGCTGCGGTGGTTGTGGCGCAGGACGATCCGGCGTTGCGGGGTGGTCGCGAGGTCGGTGAGGAAGGCCGGGTCGGCGCCGCGGAAGGTGAACACGCTCTGGTCGGGGTCGCCGGTGACGACGGTGCTCGCCGGGCCGGTGCCGATCGCGCGCACCAGCAGGGCCGCCTGCGGGTCCAGGTGCTGGGCGTCGTCGACGAGCAGGTAGCGGATGCGGTCGCGTTCGGCGGCGAGCAGATTGCGGTCACCGGCGAGCGCGTCGAGGGCGGCGCCGACGAGTTCGGCGGCGTCGAGGGCAGGCGCGGTGGCCTCCGGCGCGGTGACGCCGACCGACCAGCGCAGCATGGAGGCCTGTTCGTAGCGCTCGAAGAACCGGCCCGCGGCGATCCAGGCGTCGTTGTCGTGCTCGCGGCCCAGGTCCATCAGGTCCTCGGGGCCGAGGCCACGTTCGGTGGCCCGGAGCATGAGGTCGCGCAGTTGTTCGGCGAAGCCGCCCAGGGTGAGCGCGGGCTGTAGCCGCGGCGGCCACAGCCCGGTGGCGCCCGCTTCGATGTCGGCGAGGTCGCCGCGCAGCATTTCGCGCAGCACCGCGTCCTGTTCGGCGCCGGTGAGCAGACGCGGCGGCGGATTGCCGTGCAGGTCGGCGTGGCGGCGCAGCACCGAGAAGGCATAGGAGTGCAGCGTGCGCACCATCGGTTCGCGGCTGGCGCCGGGGATGCCGCCCGCGTGCGGACCGAGCTGGGTGGTGATGGCGTCGCGCAGGGCCGCGGCCGCGTGCTTGGTGTGGGTGAGCACCAGTACCGATTCGGCGTCGGCGCCCGCGCGGACGCGGGCGGTGACCAGGTCGACCAGCAGCGCCGTCTTGCCGGTACCCGGACCGCCGAGCACCTGCCACGGCGACCAGCCGGGCCGGGCGGGGGCGGGCTGGGCCTGTTCGTCGAACAGCGCGCGGACAGCGGCGCCCCAGGCCCGCGGCCGGGGCGCCCGTGTCGTTCGGCGCACAAGTCGCACCGAGCTATCCGATCGCACCACATCGGCTATTGCAACAGACCCCTCCGACACGCCACCGCCACCCCACGCGGGGGACACGCTGCGCCCCGGTGCGCGACCGGCCAGAATGGCAGTCGTGTCCTCGCTTCATGTGCACCGGTTCGGCCCCGCCGACGGTCCCGTCGTCCTCGCCCTGCACGGTCTGACCGGGCACGGCAACCGCTGGGAGAACCTCGCCACCGAGCATCTGCCGCAGGCTCGCGTGCTCGCCCCCGACCTGCGCGGACACGGCCGTTCCACCTCGCTGCCGCCGTGGGATTTCGAGACGATCGTCGACGATCTGGCCGAGTTGCTGCGCGCCGAGACCACCGAGCCCGTGGTGGTCGTCGGGCACTCCTTCGGCGGCGCGGCGGGCATCCGGCTGGCCCGGCAGCACCCCGAACTGGTGCGCGCGCTCGTGCTGCTCGACCCGGCGCAGGGCATCGACGCGAAGCTGATCGAGCAGATCGCCGCCGCCAACCTCGCCTCCCCCGACTACACCGATGTCGCCGAGGCCCGCTCCGACAAACACGTCAGCGCCTGGGGCCCCGAGGAAGTCGACCCGGCGATCCTGGAACGCGAACTGGCCGAGCACCTGGTGCCCACGACCGGTGGCCGGGTGGGCTGGCGGATGTTCCAGCCCGCCATCACCTCCTACTGGGGGCAGCTCGCGCGCCCGGCCGTCCTCCCGCCCGCCGGTCTGCCGACCGTGCTGGTGCGCGCGGCCAAGGTGAGCCCGCCGTATGTGAGCGCCGAGTTCCGCACGGCGCTGGCCGCGCACCTGGGCGAGAAGCTCACCGCCTACGACTGGGACTGCGACCACATGGTCGCCCAGGCCCGCCCCGCCGAGACCGCCGCCCTCATCGCCGCGGTGCTCTGACGCGATGGCCGCCACCACGGAGGAGCAGGTCGAACGCGTCCGCGCGTTGGTCGCCGCGATCCCGCCCGGCCGGGTCGCGACCTATGGCGACATCGCCGCCGCCGCGGGCCTGTCCTCGGCGCGCACCGTCGGCTGGATCATGCGCACCGACTCCGCCGACCTGCCCTGGCACCGCGTCCTCGGCGCCTCCGGCCGCCCCGCCGCCCACCTGGCCACCCGCCAGCTGCGCCTGCTCGCCGAAGAGGGCGTCCCCATCACCGACGGCCGCGTCGACCTGCGCACGGCCCGGCTGTGAGCCCCCACTCAACCTGACGACGGCCGTCGCAGCAGCCCGGAACTCCGCGCCGCGATACCGCAGCCTGAATCGACCAGGCCACAACCGTCGCGGACCGAGGCGGTGGCGGGCGTCGCCGCGCGGGGTGGGGTGCGCGGCGGGGCATCCGGGCCGGACGCGATTAGCATCGAAGACGTGCTGATCCTGCGATTCCGTCTCCACCGATGACCGCCGCCGAGGCGATCGTGCTCGCCGGTGGGCGGGCCAGCCGGATGGGCGGGGTGGACAAGCCCGCCATCGTGGTGGGCGGGCGCTCGATGCTCGCGGTGGCGCTGGACGCGGTGGGCAAGTGCGGCGCGGTCGTCGTGGTCGGGCCGCAGCGCCCGGAGCTGGCGAGCACCATCGGCCAGGTGCGCGAAGCCCCGCCCGGATCGGGGCCGGTGGCCGCGATCGCGAGCGGGCTGGCCGCACTGCCGCGCGAGGGCGCCCCGTGGGTCGTGGTGCTCGCCGCCGACATGCCGTTCCTCACCGCCGACACCGTCGACGAATTGTTGCGCCACGCCGCCGGATCGAGCGCCGACGCCGTCTTCGCGATCGACGCCGCGGGCCGCCCGCAATACCTGGTCGGCGTGTGGCGACGCACCGCCCTGGCCGCCGCCGTGGCGGCACTGGACTCCCCGGTGAACCAGCCGATGAAGGCCATCGTCCCCACCGACCCCCTGCTGGTCGAACTCCCCGACACCGGCGACTGCGACACCGAGGACGAGGTCCGCCGCGCCCGCGCCCGCCTGGCCGCCGAACGCGCGACCACCCGCCTCGATCTCACCGAGGCCAGAGCCGTGCTTGCGGCCGAGTCGACCCCGCTGGTCGCCTACGAGGCCGCCCTCGGCGAGGTCCCCGGCGCCACCTTGGCGGCCCCACTGATCGCGGCGGGCGCGCTGCCCCGCTTCGACGTGTCGGCGATGGACGGCTACGCCGTCGCCGGGGACGGCCCGTGGGTCCTGCGCCGCGACATCGGCTTCGCCGGCGGGGCCCGCCCGGCCGGGCTGGGCGCGGGTGAGGCGGTGCGCATCGCCACCGGCGCGCACGTCCCCGACGGCACCACCTCGGTACTGCGCGACGAATTCGCCATGATCACCGGCGAGCACCTCGCCCGCCGCCCCGACACCCCCGTCCGCGGCGACATCCGCCGACGCGGCGAGGACCAGCTACCGGGCGACGTGGTCGCCCCCGCGGGCACCCGGGTCAGCGCGGCCCTGCGCTCGGCGGCCGCCTCGGTGGAGGTCACCACCGCCGAGGTCCGCGGCCCGGTGCGGGCGCGCATCGTGATGACCGGTGACGAGATCCGCGCGACCGGCCCCCTGCAGTCCGGGCAGACGCGTGACTCGATCGGCCCGGTCCTGCCCGACCTGCTCGCCGGACTCGGCGTGCGCGTACTCGACCGCGTGCACCTGCGCGACACCGAACACGGTTTCGACGAGATGCTCACCGCCACCGAGGGTTTCGATCTGCTGGTGGTGGTCGGTGCGACCGGTGGCGGCGCCGCCGACCAGCTGCGCACCGCGCTCGCCCGCGCCGATGCCCACGTCCTCGTCCCGAGACTCGCACTGCGCCCGGGTGGTTCGACGATCGTCACCGAACTGCCCACGGGCCCAACGGTGCTCGGCCTGCCGGGCAACCCGTTCGCCGCTGTCGCCGTGCTGCTCGCGCTGACGCCCGCGATCGTGGCCGGACGCACCGGAGCGCCGCCGCCGCGCACCGTCGTCGGCCCCCTGCACAATGCCGCGGCCATCGCGGGCCCGGTCCAGCGCATCACCCCCGCCCGCTACGCGCCGGAGGGCGGCTGGCTCGGCGAGGCGAATGTCCGCACCGCGCATCTGGCCGGGCTGATCGACTACGACGGTCTGGTGCTCGTCGGACCCGACGCCGCCGACGGCGACCGCGTCGAATTCCTCCCACTCCCCTGCTGAGGAAGCATGGACACGCCGCTTTCGCGCAGGTAGAGACCCTATTTTGCCGTCAGCTGTTCCCCTGCACCGTATCGATGCCTATCGTGGATCCAGTCAGGCGTAGCCCGCCCTGCACCACGAAGACGGACCGCGTCGGACGTGCATTAGGCGAATTACTCATCCCTCGGAAAGGACCGTGTGGAGAATGGCTGACAAGTCGAAGAAGACGCCTAAGAAGATGCCCAAGCAGATGCCGCGCCAGCAGCAGCAACAGCGGCAGGAGCAGGGCGAGAACATGCAGGGCGGCACGCGAGCCGGCCAGGACGAACGGCGTGAACCGCGCCGCCCCGGCCATCTCTGATATCCGTGTGTCGACGAGCCGCCGGAACTGTTTCCGGCGGCTCGTCCACGTCAGGCCCCGACCCGCGTCCGCGCGCTCGCCGCGGATTCGTCCCGCCCCCGCCGAGCCGTCGCCGGATCGGGCACCGGCACCGCGTCGAGCAGGCGGCGGGTGTACTCCTGAGCCGGTGCGGCGAACACGGCGCGCACCTCGCCGGTTTCGACGATCCGGCCCTGCCGCAGCACCACAACCCGGTCGGCGACCTGATGCACAACCGCCAGATCGTGGCTGATGAACAGGCTCGCGAAGCCGTATTCGGCGCGTAGGTCGGCGAACAGGTCGAGTACCTGCGCCTGCACGGAGACATCGAGCGCGCTGGTCGGCTCGTCGGCCACCAGCAGCCGCGGCGCCAGCGCCAGCGCCCGCGCGAGCGCCACCCGCTGACGCTGCCCACCGGACAGCTCGCCGGGCCGCCGCTGCGCGTAATCCCGTGGCAGCCGGACGGATTCGAGCAGGTCCCCGACCCGCGAGCGCAGCAACGCACCCGAGGCCACCCGGTGCACCCGCAGCGGCTCCCCGATCGCGTCCTCGACACTGCGGCGCGGATCGAGCGAGGCGCTCACATCCTGATGCACCAGCGCGACGTGTTTGCGCAGCCCCCGCAGCTCCCTCGGTGACAACCCCGCCAGCGAAACCCCTTGCAGGGTCACCGTTCCCGAGGTCGCGGGCACCAGCCCGAGCGCCGTGCGTCCGAGCGTCGACTTCCCCGACCCGGACTCACCCACCAGCCCGAGCACCTCGCGCGGCCCGAGATTCAGCGAGACATCCTGTAGCGCCGGGAATTCCGCGCCACCGTGACTGCCCGGATACACCACCGACAGCTCGTCGATCCGTAGTACCTCCGCGTACTCGCGCTCCCCGGTACCGCCCCCCTTCTCGGCCACCACCGCGGGCCCCCGCAACACCACCCGCCGCAGCAAACCGCGAACCCCGGGTACCACCGCGCCGGCCTCGCCCGACGGCCCCTCATCCGCCGAATCCGCCGGTGCTACCGCACGATCCGACTCGGCTGCCGGGCGATCGTTCTCCACCTCGCCATCGGCGAGCGCGGCACCGTCGGTCGGCCCCGCGCTCTCCGCGGCCACCGGGCCACCCACCGGCACGTCATCGCCGGCCACGCCAGCACTCTCGCCGTGCTCTGCACCCTCCGATTCCACAGACTCACCCGAGTCACCGATCGTCTCGGCCTCGGCCGACGGCACGGAATCGACCGCACGCACACCACCCCGCACCGTCACCGCGGGCAATCGCGGCACCGCGGCACCGCGGCGAGCAGGGTGCGCGTGTACTCCTCGCCCGGCTCGGCGAACAGCCCGAACACCGTCTGCTCCTCGACCACGCGCCCCGCGTTCATCACCACCACCCGGTCGGCGATCTCGGCGACCACACCGAGGTTGTGGGTGATGAACAGTGTGGCGGTGCCGCGTTCGCGTTGCAGGGTGCGCAGCAGGTCGAGGATCTCGGCCTGGACCGTCACATCCAGGGCCGTGGTCGGTTCGTCGGCGATGAGCAGGGCCGGGTCGCCGGACAGGGCCAGGGCGATGACCACACGCTGTTTCTGCCCGCCCGAGAGCTGGTGCGGGTACCAGTCCAGGCGCTGCTCGGGTTCGGGCAGGTCGACGGCGGCGAGCAGCTCGATCGCACGGGCCTTCGCGGCCGCCTTGTCGGTGACGCCGTGCGCGCGCAGGGCCTGCGCGAGCTGGGTACCGATCTTCTGCACCGGATTCAACGCGGTCTGCGGTTCCTGGAACACCATGGCCGCCGCGGTGCCGCGCAACTCGCGCAGCGCCGATTCGGTGGCCCCGACGACCTCGGTGCCGGCCAGCCGGACCGAGCCCGTCGCGTGCGCGGTCTCGGGCAGCAGACCCAGCACCGACCGCGCGGTGAGGGACTTGCCCGACCCGGACTCGCCGACCAGCGCGACCACTTCGCCCCGGTGGACCCGCAGGCTCACCCCGTCGACCACGGTGCGCGTGCCGAAGAGCACGGACAGTTCATCGATGTCGAGTACCGGCGCGGTGCTCATGCTGTTCTCCTTGCCCGGCCCAGGGCCTGGGCGATCAACAGGAAGCCGAGCGTCAGCCCGGCCACCACGGTCAGCGGCCCGATCGCCATCCACGGGTTGGCGTCGAGATTGGCGATCGATTCGCCGATGAGCGCGCCGAGCGAGGGCTGCGGCGGCCGCACCCCGATGCCGATGAAGCTCATGGCGCCCTCGATGAACACCGCCATCGACAGCGACAGCGCGAACTGCACCCCGAGCGGCTCGAGCACATTGGGCAGCACGTGCTTGCGCAATGTCCACCAGGTGTCGGCGCCGATCACCTCGGATGCCTCGACGAAGGGCTGCTCGCGCACCGCGAGCACGGCGGTGCGGATCTGGCGGCCGAACAGCGGGATCTCGGTGGCCACGATGACGATCACCACCGCGTGCCAGCCGGGTCCGGTGATCGCGGCCAGCGCGATGGCGAAGATGAGCGCGGGGAAGGCCAGGATCAGGTCGAAGGCCCGCTGCACGGCCACATCGGCCCACGGGTTCACCGTGGCGAGCAGCCCGACCACCGAGCCGATCACCGCGCCGATCGGCACCGCGATCAGCACGATCAGCAGGTCGATGCGGATACCGGCGAGCACGCGGGCGGCCACGTCGCGGTTCAGATGGTCGGTGCCGAGCCAGTGTTCGGCGCCGGGGCCGAGCAGGTTGGCACCGGGGATCTGGGTGAGCGGGTCGTAGGAGGTGAGCAGTCCGGCGAAGACACCCAGCAGGGCGATCACCGCGATCAGCAGCACTCCGGCCAGCCCCTGCCCCTTGGTCAGGGCGGCGGACAGCCCAGCGCGGCGAACCGAATCGACCTGCACCGGAGCGGTTTTCGTCGCGGTCATGCCTTTCCTCCGATCCGGACGCGCGGGTCGAGCCAGGCGTGGGCGATATCGGTGAGCAGCTGGATGATGACGAACACCGCCACCGACAGCAGCAACAGCACCTGCACCACCGGATAGTCGCGGCGGCTGATGCCCTGTTCGATGAGCTGCCCGATGCCGGGCCAGACGAAGGCCGCCTCCACCAGCACGGCCCCGCCCAGCAGCTGCCCGGTCTGCAGGCCGAGCACGGTGAGCATGGTCGGCAGCGCGTTGCGCAGCGCGCCCCTGGTGACGATCTCGCGGTGCGCGACGCCGAGCGAACGGGCCGTCAGCACATACTGTTTGCCGAGTTCGGTGCGCAGCGATTCGGTGAGGAAGCGGGTCAGCGCCGCCGCCACCGGCAGCGCCAGGCAGATAGCGGGCAGCAGCAGGTACTGCACCGCGATATCGGGGCGGGCGATGAACCCGTCCGGCGGCACCCCACCGGCGGGCAACACCGGAATCGCCACCGCGAACACCAGCACCAGCAGCGGGCCCACCACGAAGGTCGGCAGGGCCACCGCGACCGTATTGGCCGCGGCGACAACACTGTTGAGCCACTTGCTCGGCCACAGCACCGAGGCCAGCGACACCGCCAGGCTCACCACCACGGCCAGCACCAGCGCGCTCACCGTGAGCACGAGGGTGTTGGTCAGACCGCGGCCGACCAGGTCGGTGATCTGCCCGCCGATGATGTAGGAGCGGCCCAGGTCGAGGGTGAACAGGTCGCCCAGCCAGCTCAGGTACTGCACCGGAATCGACCGGTCCAGCCCCAGCTGGTGGCGGATGGCCGCGATCGATTCCGGGGTCGCGTCATTGCCCGCGAGGATGGTGGCCGGATCGCCGGGCACCAGGCGCAGCAGCAGGAAGATCAGCACCGAGGCGCCGAACAGCACCAGCAGTGCCGAGGGCAGCCGGCGCAGCACATAGCCCGTCATGACAGGAAGGTGTCGGTGAGCAGGGTTTCCCTGCGCTTGGTCCAGCCGAATCCGTGCACCTTGTTCGACCCGGCGAACTGCTGGTAACGCACCCCGATCTCGATCAGGAACAGGCCCTCGAGCAACTGGTCGCTGACAGCCTGGAAGGCCCGCACGGCCTCGGGCCCGGTGCCCTGCGGCAGCTTCCAGGCCGCGTCGGCGGCCGCGGTGTAGGCGGGCGAGTCGTAGCGGGAGGCATTGCGCCGGGCGTTGAACGGGTAGGCGCTCACCGTCAGCGTCGAGGGCACGAACTGCGCCCACGAGTGGTCGGTGACCCACAGACCGCGGAACTGCTGGCCGGTGAGCTGCTTGACGAAGGTGGCGCCGTCGACCGGATCGAGGGTGACCTCGATGCCCGCCTCGGCCAGATTGGCCTGCACGATCTGGGCGAGCTCGTCGTAGCCGGGAGCGAAGGTCAGCGGCAGCACCGGCGGCTTACCCACCTGCGCGACAAGCGCTTTCGCCTTGCCGACATCGCGGCTGTAGCGGGTGTTGCGCGACTCGTCGTAGGCGGGCGAGTTCTTCGGCCACGGCACATTGAGCGGGTAGCCCGAGCCGCGGAACACCTCGGCGATGATGCGCTCGCGGTCCAGCGCGAAGGCGATGGCCTGGCGGATGCGCACATCGGCCAGCGCGGGCTCGGTGACGTTCACGCCCACATACGCCTGCAGTTCGGCACCCTCGAGATCGTGGACCTTGTACCCGCCGGACTTGGCAAGGTTCTCGGTGTCGCGATAGTTGAGTTCCCTGGCCAGCGAGATCTGGCCGGACTTGAGCGCGTTGAGCAGGGCCTGCGGGTCGGCGATGATCGAGACCTCCACCCGGTCCAGGTAGGGCCGGTCGGGCACCCGGTAGGCGGGGTTCTTCTCGAAGACGATCTGCGAGTTGGGAATTCGCTGCACGTACTTGAACGGCCCGGTGCCGATGTACTTCTCGCCGCTGCCGAGCTGGTCGATGCTCTCGCTGTCGAGGATAGGCACGGTGTCGAGCAGGTCGTAGACATTGCTGAGCGGGTGCGCGAACTGCAACGTGATCCGGGTCGGCGAGACGATGTCGAAGCCGGTGACCGCCGCGGCGCTGCTGCGCAGCTGCGCCGACCACTTGGCGTCGGCGTAGGTGCGGATCGAGAACTCCACGTCCTTGGCGGTGAACTGGCGCCCGGAGTGGAAGGTGACGTCGTCGCGCAGGTCCAGGCTCAGCGAGCGGCCGTCGGCGGCGAGCTGCCACGACTTCGCCAGCAGCGGTTGCGGTTCCAGCTTGTCGTTGGGGTAGCGGAGCAGCGATTCGTAGACCAGGCCGATCAGCACCGGGGTGGCGCCGGTGTTGGTGAGCAGGTTCGCCGGGGCGAGGTCGTCGCGGATGCCCACCTTCAGCGTGCCACCGCGCACGGGGGTCGCGTCGTCACCGCCTGCCTTCTGTTCCTGGACGGCCGAGGTGCACGCCGCCAGCGCCGCGCCACCGAAGATGGCGGCGGCGGCGATCCCGCCGGCGCGCAGGAAGTTACGGCGGTCGAAGCCGCCGGGGGTAGAGCTCATCGTGAGGATCCTCGAGGATTCGGCGCGTACGCACGCACCGGCAGGGCGGGGGAACAGTCGGCTCGACACGGCCGCACACCGCGGCGGGTCAGCCGCGCGGGACGCGACACGAACAGCAGCAGGACGGGTCCTGCGTGCGCTCCTCGCAGGGAGCGGCGGGCTGGTTCGTGGGCATGGCTGGAACGCTAACAAGGTGTGCCCGGGGCGGTCACCGATTGCGCGCACCGTGCATATAACCCTGGTGACCTGTGGGAATTCCGCATTTACTGCGAGTATGCCAGTCCCCTCCCATGCCCGTGGTTACGAATCCTTCGGCGGCAAGGCCGCGCGCACGTCCGCCGGGTCGTCGCCCCAGTGGACCTCTCCGCCGACCGCGCCCGCCGGTGCGCCCAACATCGTCGTCGTCCTCGTCGACGACATGGGTTACAGCGATATCGGCCCGTTCGGTTCCGAGATCGAGACCCCGACGCTGGACCGGCTGGCCGAGCGCGGGGTGCGGCTGTCGAACTACCACACCACCCCGCTGTGCTCGCCCTCGCGCGCGGCGCTGCTGACCGGGATCAACTCCCACCGTGCGGGTTTCGGCTTCGTCGCCAATGCCGATCCCGGCTACCCCGGCCTGCGCCTGGAACTGGCCGACGACGTGCTCACCCTGCCGGAGATCCTGCGCGGCAACGGGTACGCCACCTACGCGGTGGGCAAGTGGCACCTGGTGCGCGACGCCACGATGAACCCGGCCGCGCACCGCGATTCCTGGCCCACCCAGCGCGGTTTCGACCGCTACTACGGATCGCTGGAAGGCTTGAACTCCTTCTACTACCCGAATCAGCTGGTCTCCGACAGCTCGGTGGTCGATGTCGAGGAATACCCGGAGGGCTACTACCTCACCGACGATCTCACCGACAAGGCGCTGTCCTACATCAAGGACCTGCGTGCCCACGACGCCACCAAACCGTTCTTCCTCTATTTCGCGCACGTGGCCATGCACGGCCCGCTCCAGGCCAAGCCGGAGGACCAGGCCAAATACCGGGGCCGCTACGCCGAGGGCTGGGACGAGCTGCGCCGCAAGCGGTTCGCCGAGCAGCTCGCGCAGGGCCTGTTCCCGCCGGGCACCCAGCAGAAGCCGCGCAATACCGAGCCGGGTTACGAAGCAGCGGAATGGGATTCGCTCTCGGCCGACGAGCAGCGCCGCTACGCCAAGTACATGGAGGTGTACGCGGGCATGGTCGACAGCATCGACCAGAGCCTGGGCCGCATCGTCGACCTGCTCGAGGATCTCGGCGAACTCGACAACACCATCATCGTGTTCACCTCCGACAACGGCGGCACCGCCGAGGGCGGCCCGGAGGGCACCCGCTCCTACTTCGCCGAGTTCGCGCACATCGACGATCCGGAGTGGATCGGCGACGTGCCGCACGACGAGGACCTGATCGGCACCGCGAGGCTGGGCGTGCACTATCCGCGCGGCTGGGGCCAGGCGTCCAATACCCCGTTCCGGTTCTACAAGGGCCAGACCTTCGCCGGTGGCGTGCGGGTGCCGCTGATCGTGTCGTGGCCGAAGGGACTGCCGCGCACCGAGGCCGACGCGGGCATCCGCCACGAGTACGCCTACGTCACCGACCTCGCCCCGACCCTGCTGGAGCTGGCCGGACTGGAACGACCCAGCGTGCGTAACGGGCTGCCCGCCAAGGACTTCGACGGCGTCTCGGCCGCCGACCTGCTGCGCGATCCGGTCGCACCGACCCGGCACACCGAGCAGTACTCGGAGATGACCGGTCACCGCGGCTTCTACCGCGACGGCTGGAAACTGCTCTCGCTGCACGAGGCCGACGCCGATATCGACGCACCGCACTGGCAGCTGTTCGACGTGCGCGCCGACCCCACCGAACTGCACGACCTGTCCGCGGAGTATCCCGAGAAGGCCGCCGAACTCGCCGCCGCCTGGGACGAATCAGCCTGGGCGAACACGGTGTTCCCGCTGCTGACCCGCGCCGATCTGTTCCGCCGCCGCCCCGAGGAGGCCCGCTTCGCCGCACCGGTCCGGCTCCTGCCCGGCACCCCCACACTGGAGCGCTACCGCTCCCAGCGACTCATCGCCTACCGCGACTTCACCATCACCGCCGACCTGACCGGTCGACGGGTCCCGGGGGCGACCCCGGCGACCGGCGCCACACCGAACAGTGTGGGCACCTCCGGCAGCGCGGACGCGGCGGGCCGGAACGCCGAGGCCGTCCCGGTGAGCGAGGGATTCCGTGCGGGGGACGAGGGTGTCCTCGTCGCGCACGGTGATCCGCTCGGCGGGTACCTGCTCTATGTCGAGAACGACGAGGTCGTGTTCGGTGTCAACAGCTACGGCCGCTACGCCTCGGTGGCGGCCCCGCTGCCGAGCGGCACCAGGGTGATCACCGTGCGCGCGGCGATCCGGCCGCACCTGCGCTGGGACTTCGTCGTCGAAGCCGACGGGGTCGCGGTCGCCGAGCTCACCGATCAGGTGCAGCTCGTCGGCATGGCACCGTGGACCGGCATCTCGGTCGGCGTCGACGCGCGCGGCCCGGTGTCGTGGGACCTGCGCGAACGCCGCGGCGCCTTCCGCTACACCGGCGCGCTGCGGGCCGTCACCTACACCCCCGGCCCCATCCAGGTCCCGCAGACCACCATCGACGCCGTGGAACGGGAGGCGGAGTACGTCGCCGAGTAGACCCGCGCTCTCCGACCGCGAAGAACAGGGTCGGCCCCGGACACGGCCGCCACAGCGGGTGATCACCTGTCCGGGGCCGGGGGTGACGGTCGGGTGGGGTCGGATACCGTTGACCAGGCACTACTACGCCGGACGTGAGGTTAGGACGAGGATGGACGACAGCTCGCTCACCTGGGATGACGGAGCACTGCTCACCATCGACCAGCGCGGGTTGCCGCACGAGGTGCGCGAACTGCGCCTGGAGACCGTCGACCAGATCATCGACGCGATCACCACCCTCGCGATCCGCGGTGCCCCGGCGATCGGCATCGCGGGGGCCTTCGGTGTGGTCATCGCGACGCGCGCCCACACGACCGGTCCGGCGGTCAGTGGTGCGGAGGCAGGCTCGACGGGCGTGGTCGATGTGGCCGCGGTGCAAGCCGAGGCGGATCGGATCGCGGCGGCCCGGCCGACCGCGGTGAATCTGATGTGGGCGGTGCAGCGGGTACGGGCCCGGATCGCCGACGGTGCCGACGCGGTGCTCGCCGAGACTCTGGACCTGCTCGCCGAGGACGGCCGGGTGAACCTCGCCGCCGCCACCCACGCCGCCGACCTGGTGCAGCGCCTGTGCGGTGACCGGCCGCTGCGCCTGCTCACCCACTGCAATACCGGTCGCCTGGCCACCAGCGCGGTGGGTACCGCGATCGGCGCGCTGCGGGTGCTGCACGAGCGCGGGGCGGTCGCCGACGTGATCGTCGACGAGACCCGCCCGCTGCTGCAGGGCGCCCGGCTCACCGCCTGGGAACTGGCCGAGGCGGGCATCCCGCACCGGCTCACCATCGACTCCGCCGCCGCCTGGGCCATGGCCACCGGCCAGGTCGACGCGGTCCTGGTCGGTGCCGACCGGATCACCGCCAACGGCGATGTCGCCAACAAGATCGGCACCTTCGCCCTGGCCCTGGCCGCCCGCCACCACGGCATCCCCTTCATCGTGGTCGCCCCCGAATCCACTCGCGACCCCGCCATGGCCACCGGCGCGCAGATCGTGGTAGAGCAGCGCGCCGCCCCGGAGGTCACCGGATTCGGCGGCGTCGAGACCGCCCCGGCCGGCACCGCCGTCTTCAACCCGGCCTTCGACGTCACCCCGGCCGACCTGGTGACCGCCGTGGTCACCGAAACCGGTGTCGTCTACCGCAATACGGACCGTCCTACGGCCGAGCCGGCCGGGGCGATCGCCGCCATCGCGCGGCAGCTCTACGGGCGCGGGTGGATGCCGGGAACGGCGGGCAATATCTCGGTGCGCGTGGCCGACGACGCCCTGATCACCGCCAGCGGCTTGTCCAAAGGTGAACTCGGCGAAGAGGATATGGTGCGCGTCGCCATCGCCGATACGACCGCACGGCCGGGGCAGCACCGGAAACCCTCCGCGGAGACCAGCATTCACACCGCCGTCTATCGCACCACCGGCGCGCGCGCCGTGGTGCACGTACACTCCCCCTTCGCCACCGCCTTCGCCACCACGGCGGTGCCGTCGGCCGAGCAGGTGCGCATCGTGCCCGTCAGCGGGTTCGAACTGCTCAAGGGCTTCGGCGTGGCCGATCCGTCGGCCGTCGGCATCCCGGTGTTCCCGAACTGGCCCGACGTGCCGCGCATCGGTGCCGACATCGAAGCCTTCCTGCGCGAGAACCCTTCCGCCCCACCGATTCTGTGCATCACCGGGCACGGCATCACCACCTGGGGTGACACTCTGTCCCAGGCGCGCGACCGCGCCGAATGCCTGGAAGCCCTGTGCGAGTTGATCGCCCGCACCGGGCGCACCACCGCTGCCTTGCCTCCCGAGATCGGATAGACACATGACCCTGCTGCAAGTGATGGCCGCCGGCGACGCCACCGAGGTGCGCGTGCGCACCACCGACACCGCCGAGATCGGCACCGAACTGGCGAAGCACGGCATCGCCTACTCGCACTGGCCCGTGCTCGACGACGCCGCCACCACCGACTCCGAGACCCTGCTGGCCCACTACGCCCCGCAGATCGCCGAACTCAATGCCTCGGGCCGGTACCGGCACATCGACATCGCGCGCATCCACCCCGACGCCGACAACCCCGACTGGCCCGCCACCGCAGCGGGCGCGCGCGCCAAGTTCCTCGACGAGCACCGGCACGCCGAGGACGAGGTGCGCTTCTTCGCCGCCGGTCGCGGCTGCTTCTACCTGCACCTGGGCGAGGCCGTGCTGGCCACCGTCTGCGAGGCGGGCGATCTGCTCTCGGTCCCCGCGGGCACCCTGCACTGGTTCGACATGGGCACCACCCCCGACTTCATCGCCATCCGCTTCTTCGAGGAGGCCGACGGCTGGATCGGCGACTTCACCGGCGACAAGATCAGCGCGGGTTTCCCCACCCTCGACGACCTGCTCGCCGCCTCGTGACCCGGGCGATCGTCCTCGACATCGAGGGCACGACCAGCCCCACCGACTCGGTTCGCACCGACCTCTACGGCTACACCGCCGCCCGGCTGCCCGCCTGGCTGGCCGAGAACATCGGCGGCGCCGCCGATCCCGTCCTCGCGGGCACCCGCGAGCTGGCCGGTGAGCCGGACGCCGACCCGGAGCGCGTCGCCGAGATCCTGCGTGGCTGGCTGGAATCGGATGTGAAGGCCGAACCGCTCAAGGCCGCCCAGGGCGCCATCTGCGCGCAGGGCTTCCGGGCGGGCGCGCTGCACGGCCGCTTCTTCGCCGACGTGGCGCCCGCGCTGGCCGCCTGGCACGACGCCGGGCTCACGCTGTACGTGTACTCCTCGGGATCGGAACGCAATCAACGGGATTGGTTCACCTTCGCCGAACCGGGCGACCTGTCCGGGCTGATCGCGGGCCACTACGACCTGGTGAGCGCGGGCCCGAAACGCGAGCCCTCGTCCTACGACCTCATCGCCGAGAGCATCGTGGTGCCCGCCGCGGAGATCCTGTTCCTGTCCGATCACCCCGACGAGCTCGACGCGGCCGTCACGGCGGGCTGGCAGGTGGTCGGGGTGCACCGGCCCGGTGAGCCGAATCAGCCACGGCCACCGCATCATTGGGTGAGCTCGTTCGCCGACGTCGACGTCACCGGACCTCGCCGATGACCCTGCCGGGAGCACCCGTCGTCGACGCCCGGTGGGTCCAGCCGGCGCCCGCACTGCCCCTCCCGCCGCGTCCCCACACCGTGTTCACCGCGGTGCCGGGCACCGCCGCGCGGCTGGCGAACCAGGGTGCGCTCCGGGTCGCGTTGCGTCCGGGTCCGCTGTTCACGCTCGTCCTCGCGCTCATCGTGCTGGTGCCGATGGCGGTCATCGGCGAGATGTGGCTGCTGGCCGTCGCGGCACCGGTGGTCGGCATCGGCACACCCGTGCTCGGCTACGTGACCGCCCGGCGGCGGCTGCGCCGGTCCTTCGACGTGATCTGCGCGCCGGGCGCGACCATGGCGGTCCAGCTCGGGCCCGACGCGCTCGATATCGGCGACGCGCACTCCTACGTGCGGCTGGACTACGAACGGATCAGCGCGGTCCGCACCTCCGGCGCGGTCGTGGCGCTGCGGGTGGACAACCGCCTGCGGCTCACCTTCCCGCGTGAACTGTTCCCCGCGCCGATGGCCGAGTACCTGCGCCACCTGATCTGGCATCGCGGCAATCCCCAGCACGGCGCTCCACCACCACTGCCGCCACTGCCCACCCTGCTGCACCCGCAGGCGGCGCTGGTCGCCGACGAGACCACCGCGCGCACCCTGTTCGCCGCGGAGATCCGCGAACCACTCGCCCGGCCGGGGGTCCTGATCCGGTTCGGCCTCGGCGCCGTCGCCACCACCGGACTGATCGGCTGGCTGGTCGGGCCCGGCTGGACGGCGCTGCCGATCCTGATGTTCGCGATCATGGTCTACGGCACCGTCCGCGCGATCCGCAGGCCCGGGCCCGAGGCCGCGCGGACCGTCCGGCACGCGGTTCCCGGGTCGGTCCTGGCCACCCAGTTCGGCGCCGATGCCCTGGTCTACCAGACCCGGACCCATCTGCTGCGCACCCGCTACGCCGACATCACCACCCTCGCCCTGCGCCGGGACGTGGCCGTCGTGACGAACATCAGCGGCCTGACCGTACTCCCCCGCGAACTCGTGCCCGCGGACGTCGTCGCCCGGCTGCGCGAGCTCGGCGTCACCGTCGTGGAGCGTTGACGCGCAACAGTTTTCAGCCGACGTGGGCGCGGACCGGTCCCAGCTTGCCGCGCTGCACCGTCGCGAACACCCGGCGGGCGTGGACCGCGACGGGACCGGTCGACCACGGGGCGAGCGTGGTGGTGAACATCAGTTCGCACCACGACAGCGCCGGGATCTCGCCCGCGGCCAGGGTGGCGATGAGCGAGAGTTCGGTGTCGTGGCCGAGCCAGGCGGCCACCAGCCAGGAGGCGTCGAGGCGGCCGAGGAACTCCGCGGCGTCCTCGGGCGGGCCGTGCGGGGTGTCGACGGCGAGATGGACGACCGCGGCCACGGCGTGACGCATCTTCGCGTCCATGCCGATCGCGTCGTGCAGCAGCAGGCTCTCCAGGGCCGAGCGCAGTTCCGTCCAGGGATCGTGAGCGTGTTCGGGCATGAGCGGCCTTTCCTGTGATTCGGTCTGCTGGTCGAGTCCACCGGAGATCGACCGGAGGGCCGGGGTCGCCTGCGCTTCGGCGGGGTCGACCAGGCCGGTGAGCGGGCCCGCGGTCCAGTCCAGCCTGCCGAAGGCATGGCACCAGTCCAGTGCCGGATTGTCGTCGGTGACAATGATGTCGAGCGCCAGCCCGGCCATCGACGCGGTGCAGGCCAGGGTGACCACGTCGAGTCCCGGCTCGCTCACCGTCAGATGCAAGGTGGCCCCCGACAGCGCGAGGTCTTCGCCGGCGCGCCCGGCCAGCCAGATCGCGCGACCCGCCGCGCCCATGGTCGCGGCGAGCCGATCGCCGCGTGGATGATCGGTATCGGCCTCGACGAAGGGGCCGTACCAGAGCGCTCTCCCCTCCGCGTCGCAGACCGCGAATGTGTCCGACACGCTGTCACCCGCCGCCGCCAGACTTATGTGAGCGTCCTGCCCCTGCTCGGTCACCCTCATCTGTGTTCCCCGTTTTCCGATTCGAGATGAATATCGGTGCACTTCTCATCCAATCGACCAGGAACACTCTTGTCCACCGGGACCCGGAAACCGTCGTCCCCCGGTGAGGTACCACCACCGGCCAGTGAGCCTTTTTCATCCTGCTGCCTCGGCCTGACGCTCGCGGTCCTGCAGTACTCCGATCGCCTTGACGAGCCGAGTCGTCTTGTCAGGACAACAT
>NZ_JBSGDP010000077.1:0-26812 GCF_053602435.1 Nocardia sp. NPDC004415 | reverse complement strand
AGGCGCGCACGAAGGCGTACCAGCCCAGCTTGAAACCGGTGTCGGTGGTGTCGGGTCGGCCGGGCGCCCGTGGAGATCTAGCGCGGCAGCGGCTGACCCAGCAGAATCGTCTCGAGCAACTGCACCACCGTCTCCTGCGGGCAGATCGTGTCGTCGCCGAAGGCGCGGCCGAGGTCGACGACCAGGCTGAACGCGGCGTGCACCAGAATCCGGGCCTCACCCATCGACAGTTCCGGCCGGGCCGCGACGACCAGCTTGGCCCACTCGGCGATGATCAGCTGCTGCAGGTGCCGCAGCGTCACCTGATCGGCGTGGTCGACATGGCTGAACTCCGCGTAGTAGACGAAGGTCAGCGCGCGCTCGTCGAACGAACCGGCCACATAGAGCTCGATCAGCGTCGCCAACGCCCCGGCCGGGGTGTCCGCGGCCGCGATGGCCGGGGCGATCGCCGCCGAGACCCGGTCGGCCGCGCGCCGGAACGCGGCCACCAGCAGATCGCTCTTGCTGCGGTAGTAGCGGTAGACCGCCGAGGCGGCCGACAGGTCCGCGGCGCCGGCGATGTCCTCCATGCTGACATTCGGATACCCGCGCTCGTGGAACAGTTCCACCGCCTTGCGCAGCAGCAGATCGTGCTTGAACGGCTGGTAGCGCTCCTTGGTGGACCCGGTCGCCGTGGTGGCGTCGAGGCGGACCAGATCCGCGTCGATCAGCGCCCGGCTCGTCGCCTTCAGCAACGGCGCGAGAGCCTTGGCGGGCACCGTGGCGTGGTGGTCGCCGATACTGCTCACCACGGCGAAGATGGAGACCGCGCGGATGGCGAGGTCGCGGCGATCCAGTTCGGGCCGCACGTCCCCGATGAGGGTGCGCAGGGCCGCGATGGCCGCGGTGAACTGCGCGTTGAGCTCGTCGAAATCGGCGGGCTCGAGATACCGGCGCTCCCAGCGCACCAGCGCCACCGTCGGCCGGTTCGCGATGGTCAGGGCGATGATGGCGTCGACGACGTGGTCCACGCGCTCACGGGCTGACCAGTCGGCCGCTTCGGCAGGCAGTTCGGTGGCGCTGAGCGCCAGCCCGGACAGCCGCAGCAGTTCCTCGCGGAACAGCGCGTACTTGCTCGGGAAGTGCCGGTAGAGCGCGGTGGAACTGATGTCGAGCCTGCGGGCGATGTCGTCCATGCTGACGCCGTGATAGCCGTGCGCGCCGAACGCGGCCGCCGATTCCGCCGCGATCTGCGCACGCCGGTTCTTCGGCCTGCGCCGGATCGGGCGGGCCGGTGTCTGCGGCGCTGCTTCGTCTGCCTGCTTGCTCGTCGTCTTGCCCTTTGTTCCTCGCGGGGAGCGCACGTTCCCGATGATCTTGCCCGTCATGCTATCGCCTGCCCCGGTAGGCCGGGCGCACCGGATTCCGTCACTGGGCGGGCACCGCCGGTAGTGGGGAGTTGACCTTCTCGACCAGCCAGCGGTCGTCGTCGTGGCGCAGGCTGAACACCATCGACAGCTGGCCGGGCTTGGCCTTGTGCTCGGTGCCGAGGCTGGAGATGGTCGTGCCGATCACCACGATGGCCTCGGCCGAGGACTCGTCACCGCCGCGCAGCGCGCACTGGGTGTCGGTGGTCTTGGAGACCACCTCGCCCTGGGTGAGCGCGTCGCGCAGTTCGGTGCTGGTCGCCTCGAACTGCTTCTTCCAGTCGCCGGTCGCGCCGTCGAGGACGGCGGCGAAGTAGGTGTCGAGGCTCTTGCTGTCGTAGTCGGCCAGCACCGGCCCGTACCGGCAGGCGGCCTCGCGGGCCTGCTGCTGGGCCGCCAGCAGATCCTTGCTGTCCTTGTTCTCGACGAACAGGAACACCGAGGTCGCCACCGAGGCGCCCAGGACGACCGCCACGGCGCCACGCAGGCCCAGGGTCCGGCGATCCACGGCCCACCACTTGCGCCCGGCCGGTGCCGGGGCCTCGGTGGTGTCGTCGGTGGTGGTGGGTGTCTCGTCGTTGCTCATGGTTGTCTTGCTCCTCATCGGGGTGCGGGGACAGCGGGCTGGGACAGTTCGTCGCCGGTCACCCCGGGCGGCGGGCCCGCGCCGTTGTCGGGGCCCGGCGGGCGGGGCGCGTTGGCCGAACCGCGCACCTGCAGCGCGGGATTGTCGGTGACGCAGTAGTTGTAGAGACGCACCCTGGTGTCGGTGGTGACGGTGGTCGGCACGATCGGCACCGTGTCGTAGTCGCAGGTCGGGCGCGGCCACGGATCGACCAGGGTGAAGAAGGCATTGTCGTGGGCGGGCACGCCGACCGCCTCGGCGAAGCGGCTCAGGGTGGGGAACAGCAGCTCGATGGCGGGCTGGCGCAGCTTGGCGGCCCGGGTGATCGCGACGAAGTTCGTCACCAGATCGGTGATCGGATCGTGGGTGCGGGAGATGAACCCGCCCAGGGTGGCCAGCTGGCCGGGACCCTGCTCGAGCAGGTGCCGCAGTTCCGCGTCGGCGACGGTGAACTGCTGGAACAGGGCACTGCCCGCGCCGGTGAGGGTGCCCAGGTCGGGTTGGGCGTGCGAGGTGGTCTCGGCGATGACCACGAGATTGCGCAGCAGGTGCTCGGTCTGTGGGAGCAGCTCGGTGAGCCCGGCCATCGCGCGGCTGAGCCCGGAGATCATGTTGCGCAGGCCGTCGGGCCCGCCGGCCAGTGCCTTGTCGAGTTCGTCGACGATGACATTGAGCCGTTCGGGATTCATCCCGCCGACCAGCCCGGCCATATTGCCCAGCACCGACTGCACCTGCACCGGCACCGCGGTGTCGGCACGGGCGACCACCGCGCCCTCGCGCAGGTAGGGCCCGGTGTCGGTGTCGGGCCGGAAGTCCAGATACTGCTCACCCGCCGCCGACAGGCGCGCGACCGCGACCGTGCCGCCGACCGGAATCCGGGTGCCCGCCTCGATCTCGGCGACGGCCACGATCCCCGTGCCGTCCACGCGCACGTCCTTCACCCGGCCGACTCGCACCCCACGGAAGGTGACATCGCTGCCGGTGGTGAGCCCACCCGAGGTCGCCAGTTCGACCGTGACCGCGTACCGCGACCCGGTCGGGTCGATCCGCAGCACCGCGCCACCCAGATACAGGCTGCCCAGTACCAGCACCACGACCAGTCCGGCATTGGCGACCGCCACGCGGCGGCGAACCAGCCACTGCCACAACGGTGAGTTCATCGGGGTCCCTCCTGCGGCGGCTGCTGCGGGGTGCTGTTGAGGCGGCCGGTCACCTTGGCGATCACATCGGTGATGCTGCCGACGAAGGCGGGGATGTCGGTGCCGTCGGGCCAGCGGCTGCCGGCCGGATCGGTGATCGCGCCGATGTCGAGGTAGGACAGGATCGCCCCGACCGACAGGTTCGGGCCGCGCATGCTGTCCATCACCGAGGGATAGATCTGGTGGAAGCCGTCGAGGGCGCCGGTGAGATCGTCGCCCATCTGCACGAATCCGTTCATCAGGTTCTGGATGCTCTGGAACAGGCTGACGAACTGCGGCCCGTTGCTCGCGCTGAAATCGCCCAGCGCGTCCATGGTCACCGCCACCTTGGTGATGAGATCGACGATGGCCTGGTTGTTCTCGGCGAACAACCCGATCAGCTGCGGGAAACTGTCGGCGGCCGCGCCGAGTTCGGCCTTGCGCCGGGCCAGTTCGCCGGTGAGCACCGACAGCCCGTGCAGGGTGGCGTCCAGGTCTCCGGTGCGTTCGTTGAGCGCGGTGATCACCGAGGTCATCTCGCCGATCAGGTGCTGGAGCTGGGGTGCCTTGCCCGCGAAGATCGAGTCGAGCTCGGCGGTGATCCGGGCGGCCTGGTTGAGGCCGCCGCCGTTGATCAGCATCGACACCGACATCATCAGCTGTTCGACCGAGGCCGCCGAGGCGGTGTGCTCGGCGCCGATCGTCGCGCCCGGCCGCAGCGGCGGCCCGGCCTGCTCGGTGCTGGGCAGGGTGACGGCCACGAAGATGTCACCGAGCGGGGTCGCCTGGCGCAGCTCCACCGTGGTGCCCTCGGGCAGCTGGATGTCGGTGCGGATGAGCATCTCCACATCGGCCAGGAACGAGGTCGTCGAGATCCCGGTGACCACCCCGATATCGGTGCCGCCGATCTTCACGTGGGCCCGGTCGGGCAGGTTGAGCGCGTCACGGAAGGTGGCGTGCAGGGTGTAGCCGGGGCCGCCGATGCCGGGTTCGGGCATCGGCAGTTCGGCCACGGTCATCGAGCAGCCGGTGGCCGACACGGTGACGGCGGCGGCGCACAGGGCCGCGGCCAGGTTGGTGCGCAGGGTCATTTCGTCAGTCCCAACAGCGCGGCGGTCAACCCGAAATCCGGGCCCATATCGGAGATCTTGCCGGTGCGGCAGCCGTCCAGACGCATCTGCACGCGCTCACAGAAGGTGGCGATCACCTCGCTGTCGAGCACGATCTTGTCCAGCAGGCCGTGCAGGCGCAGCGCCTGGTGTTCGCGGCTGATGGCGTTGTCGAAGTTCTGGAACATCAGCGGGCCGACGTCGATGATCTCGGTGAGATTGCGTGCGTTGGCCCGCATCTGGGCCGCGATCGCGACGAACTTGGTGAGCGCGCCCGCGAGCTGGTCCTGGTTCTGCCCGACCACCGAGGAGGTGTTGGTGATGAAGTCGTCGAGCTGGGCCAGCACCGCCTGCAGGCCGGGGGACTGCTGCCCGAACAGCGCCACCAGTTCGGTGATGCGTCCGCTGAAATCCCGCACCGTCTGGTCGTTCTCGGCGATGACCTGGGTGATCTCGCCGAGCTTCACGATCGTGTTGGCGATCTGGTCCTTGTTGGCGAAGGTCACCTCGAAGGCCGCCGAGAGCTGATCGAGGGTCTCGCGCAACCGGTCGCCGTTGCCGTCGAGCAAGGGGAACAGCACCCGGCTGGCCATCGGCCCGTCCTCGCTGTCGCCTTTGAGCGCCTCGCCCAGCTGATCGAAATTGGCCAGGATGCGGTCGAGTTCGACCGGTGTCCTGGTGCGGGCCAGCGGAATGTGCGCGCCGTCGGCGAGTTCGGGGCCCGACCCGGTGTAGGCCGGGGCCAGCTCGACGTGCCGGTTGGTGATCAGCTGGGGTGAGATCAGCGCCGCCATCGCGTCGGCGGGAATACGCACGTCGCGATCGACCGACATCACCACCTCGACGTAACTGCCGCGCGGGGTCACCGAGTCGACCACGCCGACCGGCACGCCGAGGACGGAGACCTCGTTGCCCGCGTAGAGCCCGGCCACGTTCTCGAAATCGGCGCTGATGCGTTTCTGTTCGCTCAGCATCCGGTCACCGAGCCCGGTGACGCTGTCGGGCAGCAGCGCGCAGCCCGACGCGAGCAGCGCCGTCAGGCACAGCGCCGCGAGTTTGCCTGTCCTCATCAGTTGCACCCCTGTACGGCCTGTGCGAAGCACAGCCAGTTGTCCGGCAGGATCCACGGCGCCCAGATCTCGCCGTACGGGCCGTTGCCCAGCAGATTGTTGAACTGGCGCAAGGTGACCGGCGCGATCTCGTAGAGCCGGTCCAGGTTCTCCTTGTTCGCGGTCAACCCGTCCGACATGGTGTTCAGGTTCGTGATCAGCGGGCCGAGCTCGCCGTTGTTCTCGATGCCCATGTCCTGCAGCAACTTCGACATCTCGGCCACGTTGTCGAGCAGCTGGGCCAGCAGCGTCTGCCGCTGCTGCACGGCCGCCCCGATCGCCTCGCCCCTGGTGAGCAGCACGAGCACACTGTTGCGGTTGTCCGAGACCAGCTGGGAGACCTGGTCCATGCTCTGCAACAGCGAGTCGACCTCGTCGCGCCTGCTGTTGATCACCTGGGCCAGCGCGCCGATGCTGTCGAGCGCCTGCACCGCCATCGCCGGCGAGTCACCGAGCTGGGCGCTGAACACATCCAGCGCGGTGCGCAGCTTGGCCGGGTCGATGCGTTCGATCCGCTCGAACGAGGAGGTGTACTTCGGGTCCTGGATGACCTTGCTCAGGTTGTAGGGCACCGAGGTGTTCTCGATCCCGATCCGCTTGCCGGGCAGCCCTTTTCCGTCACCGGGATCGAGGTCGATGTGCAGGCGCCCGAGAATGGTGGACATCTCGATGGCCGCGCGGGCGTCGGCGCCCAGGCGGATGTCGTGGCGGATGCGCAGGGCGACATCGACCCGGTCGTTCACCAGCTTCACCGACTGCACCGCGCCCACCTCGATACCGGAGATGTCGACGGTCGCGCCCGGTTGCAGGCCGGCGGCCTGGGCGAACTCGGCGTGCACGGTGACATCGCCGAGCCGGATCTGGGTGAGCAGGCTGGAGGCCCCCAGCAGGACCAGCACGGACGCCGCGGCGATGAGGCCGAGCCGCAGATGCCGGTTGTGCAGCAGGAACGCTGGAACGCGTGGCTTGATCATCGACACACTCCCGATTGCGAGGTGCCGCCGACCTGCGAGAACAGACCCTCCGGCAGGAGGACACCCCACAGCGAGACGTCGAGGCGGCAGATGTAGGCGTTGCCGTAGGTGCCGTACTGGGTGAACCGGGCCACGCCGTTGAGGAAGTCGGGGAACTCGAGCGCCATGCGATCGAGCGCGGCCCCGTTGTAGAGCAGCATCATCACGCCGGTGGTGGCGTTGCGCTGGGCATCGGCCATGCCGGGTTTGACCTGCCCGATCAGCGAGACCAGCGAATCCGTCGCCCCGGCCACCCGCTCCACCGAGCTCTTCAGCGCCTCGCCCTCGGCGTAGAGCCCGTCCATGAGGCTGCGGGTCTGGGTGATCAGCGTCTCCAGTTCGCCGCTGCGATTGGCCAGACCGGCCATGACCGAGCTGAGGTTGCTCAGTACGTCGCCGAGGATCTGATCGCGTTCGCCGAAGGTGCCCGCCAGCTGCGCGGCCTGGGTGATCAGCGCCGACAGCGACACCTCGTTGCCCTGCAGGGCCTGGATGAGCGTCTCCGACAGCGAGTTGATCTGGTCGGGTTGCAGCACGCTGAACAGCGGCTCGAACCCGGACAGCAGCGCGGACACGTCGAAGGACGGCTCGGTGCGCTCCAGGGGGATCTCCGTGCCCGGCGCCAGCACCGCTCCCGCCTCGGTACCGGGTGCCAGCGCGAGATAGCGCTGACCGATCAGGTTCTGGTAACGCACCAGGGCCTTGGTGGTGTCGGTCAGATGCTGGCGCGACTCGATCCGGAACTCGACCCGGGCGGCGTAGTCGTCGGTGAAGTCGATTCCGTCGACCCGCCCGACCCGCACCCCGGCCATCCGCACGTCGTCACCGACCCGCAGGCCCAGGACATCGGTGAACACCGCCGAATAGCTCGAGGTGTTCCCCGGGACGCTGCGCTGCAAGGTCGACCAGATCGTGTAGGTGAGCACGGTCGCCAGCACGACGAACAGGCTGAAACCGATAAGTGACTTGCCGTATTTCACTGCTGGACACCACCTTCGGTGTCGGGGACGACGGGAACATTGCCCAGGATCGATCCGAGCAGCAGCAGCTGGCTGAAGTTCGGTGTGCCGCCGACCAGCGCCGACACCGCGGCGATGCCGGTCAGCCGGGGCTGCGATGCCGGGGCGGCGGGCGCGGGATCGATGGCCGCCGCCGGAGCGGTGATGCCCGGAATGGCGGGCAGGCCGGGGATCGCGGGCAGGCCCGGCAGCGTCGGCAGAGTGATGCCGGGCAGGGTGGGCAGGCCGGGCAGTGTCACCGTGGGGGCCACCGGCGCGGGCCCGGCGGCATCGAGCCACTGCGGCAGCATCGAGGCCGGATACTCCTGCGGCGGAGCGACTTCGGGCACGGTCGGGCCGCCACAGCGCGGGCCGGTCATCTCGCCGTAGCGGGGGCAGTCCTGCGCGGTGTACTGCTGGAACGGCGTGAAGGTCACGTCCATGCGCCAGGTCATCTGCTTGCGCGGACCGAAGTTGAAGGTCTGCTGCAGTTTCCGGAACGAGGCATTGAGATTGGCCGCCGTGGACTGCAACGCGCCGGGGTCCTTGGCGATACCGCCGATCAGCCCGTCCAGCCCGGCGACGAGTTCCTTGCCCGAATCCGGATTCGCGGCGAACAGCGCGTTCACCGAGTCGATCGTCGCGTTGCCCTGCACCAGCAGGTCCACCAGCTGCGCGCGGTGCTCGTTGAGCGTGCGCGCCGAGGTCACCGAATCGGCCAGCACACCGACCAGCTCGGGTGCCGACGCACTCAGTGCCGTCGCGGCGCGGCCGAGATCGCCGAGCAGGCCGCCGATCTCGGGGATCCGGTGCACGGTGGTCAGCCACTGGTCGAGCCGCTCGATGGTCGACCCCGGCACCCGCGCGCCCGGGTCGAGCGCGGCCGACAGCGTCGCCAGCACCCGGCCCAGCTTCTCGGGCTGGATGGTGGCCAGCACGTCACGCAGGGTGTTGAGGGTGGACTGCAGCTGGACGGTGGCCTCGCTGGTGTCCTCGGCGATGGTGGCGCCCGCGCGCAGCGTCGAGGCCGCGGTGCCGTTGTCGACCAGCTGGATCGACGAGACACCGAAGATGTTGTCGGGGACCACGCGCGCGGTCACCGTGTCCGGAATCGTCTCGGCCAGGCCGGGTTTCAGTTCGAAGGTGGCACGCTGGCGTTCGCCCTTGGCCACCATCTCCACCGAGCCGACCACCCCGACGACCATGCCGCGGAACTTCACATCGGCGCGCTGGGGTAGCCCGTCGCCGGTGCTGGTCAGGTCGGCCCCGACCACGACGGTGTCCTCGAACTCGCCGTTGTAGCGCAGCGCGAGCAGATACAGCGCGACCGCGAAGGCGGTGAGCACCGCCAGCCCCGCGAGCGTGAGCTGCAGGGGTTTGGGGCCGCGGCCGCTGGGATCGAGAATCATTCGATCGACCTATCCCGAGATCCGGAATCCGGGGTCGATGCCCCAGATCGCAAGGGTGAGAAACAGATTGGTGAAGACCATCACGACGATGACCATCTTGATCGCGCGTCCGGCCGCCACCCCGACACCTTCGGGGCCGCCGGTGGCGACGAAGCCGTAGTAGCACTGGATGAACGCGGCGATCAGCACGAACACCACCACTTTGAACAGCGAGAAGAACACGTCCCCGCCCAGCAGGAACTGGAAGAAGTAGTGGTCGTAGGTGCCCGCGGTGGTGCCGCCGAGGAACAGCACCGACAGCTTGGTCGCCACATAGGCCACCGCCAGGCCCAGGGTGTAGAGCGGGATGATGGTGATGGTGGCCGCGAGCATCCTGGTGGTCACCAGGTAGGGCAGCGGCCGGATCGCGATGGACTCGAGCGCGTCGATCTCCTCGGAGATCCGCATCGAGCCGAGCTGGGCGGTGAAGCGGCAGCCGGACTGGATGGCGAAGGCCAGGGTGCCCAGGATGGGCGCGATCTCGCGGGTGGTGGCGAAGCCGGAGATGGCACCGGTCAGCGGGCCCATGGTCAGCAGGTTCAGCGCGGTGTAGGACTCCACGCCCACGGTGATGCCACCGAAGGCGCACAGCACCACCACCACGCCGACCGTGCCGCCGCCCACGATGAGCGACCCGTTGCCCCAGCCGACGTCGGCGACCAGGCGCGCGACCTCCTTGCGGTAGTGGCGCAGGGTGAACGGAATGGCCAGCAGCGCCTGGAAGAACACGATCGCCTGGTGGCCGATGCGCTGATTGACCTCGACCGGGATCTTGGCGGTGTTGCCGATCGCGCGGACCGGCCGCAGTGCCGGCGGAATGTATTCGGCGGCCATCTCACACCACCTTCGAGGGGAAGAAGCTGTTGTAGAGCTGGGTGACGATGATGTTGGTGGCGAACAGCATCAGCGCGGAGGTGACCACCGCGGAGTTCACCGAATTGGCCACCCCGCCCGGCCCGCCCTTGGTGTGCAGGCCGATGTCGCAGGCGATGATCGCGGTGAGCGCGCCGAAGATCGCGGCCTTGAACAGCGCCACCAGCAGATCGTTCGCCACGGCGAAGGAGGCGAAGGAACTGATGAACGACCCCGGTGTGCCGTGCTGGGCGTAGACATTGAACATGTACGCCGTCGCGAAGCCGACGAACACGATGAACCCGCACAGCAGCATGCTCACCAGCACCGCCGCCGCCAGCCGCGGGGCGACCAGCCTGCGCACCGGGTCCACGCCCATCACCTTCATCGCGTCGATCTCCTCGCGGATGGTGCGCGAGCCGAGATCGGCGCAGATGGCCGAGCCGACCGCGCCCGCGATCATCAGCGAGGTGACCAGCGGCGCGCCCTGGCGGATGATCCCGAGCCCGGCCACCGCCCCGATGAACGTGGTGGCACCGACCTGGTTGACCAGCGCGCCCACCTGGATCGAGACCACCACCGCGACCGGGATGGCGACGAAGACCGTCGGGAGGGCCGAGACATTGGCCATGAACGCGCACTGTTTGACGAACTCCTGGAACGGGAATCGCCGTCGCACCAGCGACAGGAACAGCTGCGCGAGCGCGGCCCGGCCGAGCAGGACCTGCCTGCCCAGTGTCTCGACCGACTGCTGGGGATGTCGTCGCCAGAGCCCGGTGGCGCTGTCGATGATCCGCCCGACTTCGGACGGTTCGGTGGCCGGTTGCGGCGTCACGCTGCACCGATCCTTTCTTGCTGCGGGGGTTGGGCTAGAGCGTGCTCAGCCAGTGGTGGAGCAGGGCGACGAGGCCGGCCAGGGCCGCCAGGCCGAGGACGAGCACGCACAGCACGGCGAGCCACATGCCGAAGCGGAGCACCGGATTCACCCGCGTGCGCCCGCCGAGGATCTTGACGATGATCACCACGAGATCGATGACCCAGACCAGCGCCATCATCAGGTCATCGTCACGTTCGCGAAGAGCAGCACGGGCCAGCACACGATCGAGCCGAGGAACGACACGACCAGATCGACGCCGTGCAGATCGCCGAGATGGCTCGTGTGGGTGAGTGACCAGACGACCCCGACGAGGCCGTAGGGGATGCCGATGATGATGAGCGTGCCGAGGAACTCCGACACCTTCATCTCGTAGCTGAGAAACCTGTCCAGCCGTCGCAACATGGCGGTACCGGTATTCCTTCCTGCGGGACCGTCCATGGCGACGCGGCGCGAGCCGACGTCGTCGTCGACGGTCAGGTGATGTTGCCGAGCATTCTTGGGGAAGGGTGCTTGACGTCCGTCGATCCTCCCCGTGATCTCCGGACGGCTGTGTGCTGCCTGCGGTGATCCACCGGGCGCACTCGAGATAAGTTACTCCTAATTCTCGCCGATGTGACGAGAATTACCGGTAACATAGCGCATGGATCTCCGATTGCCTACAGGTCGCGCGAAGAAAACCGGGACTGGTTGTCGACTGCGAGAATCATGAGTAACTTAATTCCGGCGTCGCCGACGGTCGGCGACGGTGCAGGAGGAACGCAATGTCCGCAGTGATCGTCGATGTGGTTCGCACCCCTTCGGGCCGGGGCAAGCCGGGCGGCGGGCTCTCGTCCGTGCATCCGGCCACCCTGTTGGCCGGCGTGCTGACCGAACTGGTGGCACGCACCGGCATCGACCCGGCGCTGGTCGACGACGTGATCGGTGGGTGCGTCACGCAGAGTGGCGAACAGGCCAACAACATCTCCCGCACGGCCGTACTGGCCGCCGGGTTCCCCGAGTCGGTCCCCGCCACCACCGTCGACCGGCAGTGTGGGTCCAGCCAGCAGGCCGTGCATTTCGCCGCGCAGGGAGTGCTCGCCGGTGCCTACGATGTGGCGATCGCCTGCGGTGTCGAGTCGATGAGCCGCGCGCCGATGTTCTCCAACACCCAGGGCAAGGACTCCCTGCGCGCGCCGCTGGCCGCCCGCTACCCCGACGGCCTGATCGGGCAGGGCATCGCCGCGGAGATCCTGGCCGCGCGCTGGAAACTGGACCGCGCCACCCTCGACGAGTTCGCTGCTCGCTCGCACCGCCTGGCCGCCGCGACCGCCGCGGCGGGCGGCTTCGACGCCGAACTGGTCGGTGCCGGAGAACTCACCGCCGACGAGACCATCCGCACCGGCACCACGGTCGAGGGACTGGCGAGCCTGCGCCCGGCGTTCACCGATCCCGATGCGCTGGAACGCTTTCCGGAGATCGGCTGGTCGGTGACCGCGGGCAACTCCTCACCGCTCACCGACGGCGCCTCGGCCGCGCTGATCATGAGCGAGGCGATGGCCGCGAAGCTGGGCCTCACCCCGCGCGCCCGCTTCCATTCCTTCGCCGTCACCGGCGACGACCCGACGCTCATGCTGACCGCGGTGATCCCCGCGACCCGCAAGGCCCTCGATCGCGTCTCGCTCACCGTCGACGACATCGACACCTTCGAGGTGAACGAAGCCTTCGCTCCCGTCCCGCTGGTCTGGCAGCACGAACTCGGTGCCGACCCGGAGCGGGTGAACCCGCGCGGCGGCGCCATCGCCCTGGGCCACCCCCTCGGTGCCTCCGGTACCCGCCTGCTGGCCACCATGGTCAACCACCTCGAGCAGACCGGCGGGCGCTACGGCTTGCAGACCATGTGCGAGGCAGGCGGACTGGCCAACGCCACCATCATCGAACGGCTGTGAGACCCGGCCGGTGGAAGTCGCCGCACCGGACTTCCACCGGCCCTACTCGTCGAGCCGGATCCGGATACCCGCCATGCGCTCGGGACCACCACGCAGCCTGCTGCCCCACAGTCCGACCCGCGCGACCAGCCCGTACTTGCGTGTCATCAGTGCGGGGAAGTGCGCGCTCGCGTCCGGTGTCAGCACCTCGGCGAATCCGGGCATCGCGGCGCCGAGTGGCTTTCCGCGCCAGTCGCAGGGGGCGACCGTCACCCGGCCTCCCTTGCGGATCCGCTTCACCTTGCCGGTGTCCGCCGCGCTCCACACCGCCAGTGCCCGGCCGTCGCGCATCACCCAGACCGGGGTGGGGGCCGCGGTGCCGTCCCGGCGAAAGCTGGTGAGCAGCAGATATTTTCCGGCCGCCAGCTGACTCAGCGCCGTGTCGATGCGTTCCATGGCATCATACTAACCAGTTAGTTAATTTTGTCGTGCGTACGAGGCAGTGGAGGGAATCCGTTGGGGCGATTCGTCTGGACCCTGCTCGCCGGCTTCGCCCTCGGCACCCCCGCGGTTCCCGTCGGCCTCTCGCTGTCGCTGCCCGGGCCGGTCACCCTGGTCGCGGTGCTGGCGGGGGCGGCGTGCTGCGTCGTCTTCGCGGTGTTCGCCATGGAACGCGTCCGGTTGCGGTGGCAGACCTGGCGTGCCCGCCGGAGTTCGGCCGCGGCACCAGTGGTTTTCGCGAAAGGTGCGGACGGTCCACCCGCCGTCGGTGCGGCGACCGGCGATGATGCCCGCCTCTCCGGCGGCGCGGGACGGCGGGCACGGCGGGTTCTCGACCGGTACGGCGTGGTGGGCTTCGGGCTCGCGGGACCCGCCCTGTTCGGCACCTGGGGCTCGGCCCTGCTCGGTGCCGCGCTGGGCATCCCGCGCCGGCAGCTGATCGGCTGGCTGATGGCCGGGATCACGCTGTGGTGCACGGTGCTGCTGTTCGCGTCGAACGCGGCCTTCGCCGTCTTCGGAATCGGCTGACACCGGACCGGAATTACGATTGCCCCATGTCCCGCGCCGACGCCACCAAGGCCCGCATCCTCCAGGCCGCCACCGACGAGTTCGCCGCGTACGGCATCGCCGGGGCCCGGGTGGACCGGATCGCCAAGGCGGCCTCGGCCAACAAGAACCTCATCTACGTCTATTTCTGCGGCAAGGAACAACTCTTCGACGCCGTCCTCGACGCCCACGTCACCCACGGCCTGGACTCGGTCCCCTTCACCCCCGACGACCTCCCCGGATACGCGGGACGGATCTTCGACTACTGCACGGGGCACCCCGAGGTGATCCGCCTGGCCACCTGGCACCGCCTGGAGCGTGCCCACCTGGACCTGACCGGCGGCGCGTCACCGGCGCGCGAGGCCAAGCTGGAAGCGCTCGCCGCGGTGCAGAAGAAGAACGGGCTCGGCGCGGACTTCTCGCCCGAGGAATTGCTCACCTTCGTCCTCGGCATCGCGCTGGCATGGAACCCGAGCACTGTGGCGGGCCTGCCCGCCTCGGCGAGCGCGGGTGCCGAGGACCGCCGCCGCGCGGTCGTCGAAGCCGTGCGTCACCTGCTGTGAGCGCGCGCGACTGGATTCGCCCTGACTGCTCGGATGTTTCCGGCTGCCTGGGTCAGCGTGCCTGAGCGACGACCCGGAGACGGCGCGGTGCCGCCGTGAAGCCCGCGCGGGTGGCCAGCGCGACGGCGCGGAGAGCCGCGGCGTCGCCGGATCGGGGTGTCAGGCCGTAGAGCTCGGCGGCGCGTTCGTGTTGCATGGCCCGGACCGCGCCGGCCGGGAGGCGCCGGACGATCCAGGCGTCGGGGCGCAGCACCTGGGTGGCGAGTTCCGTTGCGGCAGGAGTCATCCGGAGATTCGTGGCACACGCGTCGGCGAAGTAGGCGACGAATTCCGGCCAGCTCTCCGGTAGTCCGCGGTCGCTGATTCCGTAGCTGCGGTACCAGCGGCAGCACTGGTCGTAGAGCTGCGCGCGGGTCTCGCCGGTGAGCGGTGGCCCGAAGACCTCGGCCGCGGTCATGAGCGTGTCCACGTAGGTCGCGTGCTGGAACAGGAAGGTCCCGGGATGCAGGGCGTGGTAGCGGTGGCCGCGGTCGTCGTGGCCCTTGATGTGCTCGTGGGCGAAGCGGATCGCGGCGGCGGTGTCGTGCGAGGCGCAGGCCAGATAGATCATCTGCGACACCGCCCGCTTCTTGTGCTCCCACAGCCGCGTCGGCGAATGCTCGACGAGGGCGGGCGCGATGGCGGGGTGCAGGACCTGCAGGCCGACCGCGCGCGGCAGCATGAGCAGGAACCGGCGATCACCCAGGTGACGGCGCAGCAGTTCGCCCGCGGCGGGCGGCGGGGTCACGATCGGTCCCCGTCCGCGAGCCTGCCGTGGACGAACAGGCGGCCCTCGTCGTCGAAATGCCCGAGGTCCCCGCTGGACTGCATGCCGTCGACGACCTCGGCGCCGGACCCGTCGGTGTACCCGGTGAAACTCAGGCCGCTGGCCACGAAGACGGTGCCCACCACGTGCGGTGTGGTGATCCGGCGGCGGTGCTCGTCGTAGAGCGCGACCCGGCAGCCCACCGGTGGACGGCCGACGGTGCCGGGCGCCTCGCGCAGATCCCGCGGGGTCGCGACCGCGGCGACGGCCACCTCGGTCGAGGCGTAGAGGTTGTAGAGCACCTCGCCGAACAGCAGGGCGGTACGCCTGCTCAGTTCCGGCGACAGCACCGAACCCGCCGAGAAGATCACCGAGAGCGCGGCGGTGTCGTAGCGGGCCAGCTCCTGCGCACCCAGGTCCACGATCCGCTGCAGCATGGCGGGCACCAGCACCAGGGCGCTCGCGCGGTGCCGGGCGACCGCGTCCAGGGTGCGATGCGGATCGAACCGGTCCGGCAGCACGACCATCGTGTTGCCCAGGGCCCAGCCCAGGATGAGCTGCGAGAGCCCGGTGCCGTGGAACAGCGGCGCGGCCAGCACGATGGTGCTCGCCTTCGGCAGCGGGATGCGGTCGAGGAACTGGGCCGATTGCAGCGGCGAGACCTTCCCGCGCGGAGCGCCTTTCGGTGTTCCGGTGGTGCCGCTGGTGAGCACGACGATGCCGCCCGGGTCCTCGGGTGGGGGCAGCGGCAGCGCCGAGCGCCAGGCCGCGATGCCGTGAATGGTGGGCAGCCCCCGCCGGTTGGTGTCGCCCGCCCGGGTGAGCACGATCGGCAGGCCCGGCGGGAGATCGTCGAAGCGATCGGCGAACTCCGCGTCCACCAGCAGTATGCCGACCCGCTCGCGCGCGAGCACGCTCGTCAGCGGCGGCCCGGACATGGCGGTGTTGAGCAGGACGATCCGCGCGCCGAGCTTGCCCGCGGCCAGCAGCGACAGGACGAAGCCGCGGTGATCGCGGCACTGCGCCGCGATCACCGTCCCCGGCGTGACGCCCTGGGCGGCAAGGCCGTTGGCGAGCCGGTTGGAGGCCTGGTCGAGCTGCTCGAAGGTGATCGGCCCGCGGTCGTCGATCAGGGCGGTGGCCGTGCTGGCGCCACGGGTCGCGTGGGCCAGGGTCGTGACGACCGGGCCCAGCGTGGTGGCGTCGCGCGCGGTGCGGACGAGCTCGATCGGACGCCGTAACTCGAGTGCGCCGCGCCGGTGCAGGACCAGGGTGGCCGACAGGGCATCGGCGACAGCGCGGACGACGGCGGTCGGCGCGGCGGGGACGATCGACACGGATACCTCCGAGGGGAGCAGCGGGGGAGGGCGCGGTCGGAGCAGTGCGCCGACGCCTCGCCGCCGAGCATAGCCGGAGCGAGAATCATTGGTAACTTATTGCGGAGTAGTCCGAGGTGGCTGATGTCGGCTCGGGTGAATGCTTGCGGAAAGTAGCGGAATGTTCGGTAACTTGTTCCGGGGTCGATCGTTGTCTCACATCGGGCGCGATGAGAGTATGGGTGAATGAATCTCTCATCACCTCAGCGTGGAGGTCGGTCGTGACTCGTTCGGAACAGGCGGCCGAGCCGCAGGACATGGCCGCCGATCTGGCGCGCAGGCGCCGCTATCTCACCGGATTCGGGGCCGCGCTCGGCGGCCCGGCCAATGTGATCATGCAGCTGAGCCTGCCGCCGGTGGGCCGGGGTGTGGTGGAGAGTGTGGTCGAATCCGGCAGCTTCACCGCCCATCCGGTCAAGCGCGGCCGCACCACGCTCACCTATCTCGCCGTGGCGATGGTCGGGACCGACGAGGACCGGGCCGCCTACCGGGCCGCGGTCGGCACCGCGCACCGTCAGGTGCGCTCCGGGCCGCGGAGTCCGGTGCGCTACAACGCCTTCGACCCGCGGCTGCAGCTGTGGGTGGCCGCGTGCCTGTACCGGGGCACCCTCGACTCGCTGACCTGGCTCTACGGTGGCCTCGACGACACCTTCGCCGACGAGCTGTATCGCGACGCGGCCCGTTTCGGGACCACCTTGCAGATGCCCGCCGAGCTGTGGCCCGCCGACCGCGCGGCCTTCGCCCGGTACTGGGATTCGATGCAGGACAGTCTGTCCTTCGACGAGGAGGTGCGGGCCTATCTGCTCGAACAGGTCGTCGGCCTCGGGCCGTATCGCAGGCACACCCGGTTCGTGTTCCGGCGCGCGAATCGGTTCTTCACCACCGGATTCCTGCCCCAGTGGTTCCGCGACGAGCTGGGCCTGGAATGGAGCCCGCGCAGGCAGCGGGTCTTCGAAGGGTTGCTGCGCACGGCGGGCCGTCTGCTCGCGGTGCTGCCCGACTCGGTGCGCATGCAGCCCTTCGACTTCTACCTGAGTGATATGCGCAGGCGTCGGAGTAAGGGGACGCGGCTCATCTGAGGCCGGTTGGTGCTGTGAACTGGCACCAACTTAGAGTCATCGGCTTCTGTCGAATCTCCCTGTCAATTGCGAGAATGGGCGGTAACATAATGGATGTCGATGAGCACTTGACGTCGATCCGCGTTCGCGAGATCCGGGGGGGCGCGGACCCCTGAAGGGAAAGGATGACGATGACCACGGCAACGAAGCCCGGCGACCCCGAGTACAGCGACCCGTCCAGTGCGGGCTACGTCGAGGAGGGTCCTGCGCCACAGTGGCGATCCGCGCAGGACCCCGCGGCGCGGCCCGCGGACACGGAGCTGACTCTCGATCGCGTACGCATCCACATCCCCGACATCTACCGCTCCCCGCGCAAGAAGCCCGCGCATCTGGCCGAGGCGCTGGACTTCTGGATGTTCGCCGGCGCGGCAGCGAATGTGGCGATGCAGTTCGCGCACCAGGGCGTCGCGGCCGGGGTGATGGAGAGCCAGGTCGAGTCGGGGGCGCTGATGGTGCATCCGTGGAAGCGGTTGCGCACCACCGCGGCCTACCTGGCCACGGCGGTGCTCGGCACCGATGAGGACAAGAAGGCCATGCGCGAGGCCGTCAATGTCGCGCACCGCCAGGTGCGTTCGCGCCCGGGGTCGAAGGTGAAGTACAACGCCTTCGACCGCCACCTGCAGATGTATGTGGCCGCCGCCATCTACATCGGCTTCGAGGACACCCACCAGCTGCTGCACGGCAAGATGACCGACGACGAGCTGGAAGCCTTCTACCAGGGCGCCGACACCTTCGGCACCACCCTGCAGGTCCACCCCGACATGTGGCCCAAGACCCGCGCCGACTTCGACGCCTACTGGCTCGAGGCGTGCAAGGGCGTGGTGTGCGACGACGAATTCCGTGCCTACATCGACGATCTCGTGCACCTGCGGATGATCCACTGGTCGCTGCGGATCCTGTTCGGCAGTCTGCTCGAGTTCCTCACCGCGGGTTTCCTGCCGCCGCATTTCCGCGACGAGATGGGTATCGAGTGGGGCGAGTCGGACCAGCGCCGCTTCGAGCACCTGTTTCTGTTCGTCGGCTTCGTCAACCGCTTCATCCCGAAGTTCATCCGGTTCGCGGGCACGCACGCCATGATGCGCGATGTGCGCCGCCGCATCCGGAAGCAGAAGGCGCTCATCTGATCCGTACCCGAAAAGGGGTGGTACCGCGATTGCGGTACCACCCCTTTCGTCGTGGGACGGTCAGTAACGGGTCGGGCTACAGGGGTTGGCCGAGCCCGCCCCGGTGACCAGGTCGCAGATGCCACCGGTGAGCATCTGGACCGGGGTGATGGCCAGCAGCACGAGCAACCCGATGACGTCACCGCGCTGCGCCAGTTCCCCGGCCGAACGCGCGGCGGCCGAGCCGGAATCGGCTGCCGCGGAACCGGTTCCGGTCTCGGCGACGAGACCCGGTCGGACCGCGTCGGTGGGTGCCGCGGCGGCGGGTGCGCTCGCGAGCAGGGTCGCGGCCGCGAGCGCCGTGGCGAGGGTGATCGAAGTACGCATGGTGGGTGTCCTTGTCAGCGGTGGGGCTGGGTCATGTCGCGGTTCATGGTCGGGATCTCGATGCTGATCGGCATACGCAGTTCGGCCAGATAGATCAGCGCGGCCTTGCGTAGGAACTCGTCGAGCAGCCAGTACGGATCGCCGATCGGCGGGACGGCCGTGAGCAGTCCCTCCCGCACGGCGATGAACGGGCCCCAGCTCAGCCGCAGCAGCGGGTCCCAGACGGGTTCGCGGGGGATGGCGAGGCCGTCGGCGATGGTGTCGCCGAGCAGGAACCGGGTGAACGCGCCGAGGATCGGTTTGCTCAGCAGGGCGAAGTCGATGTTCGCGCCGAGGCCGAGCAGCCGGTCGGCGAGCTTCACGCCCTCCGGGGTGACGGCGATGATCGGGTCGAGGACCTGCGCGGCCTGCGCGTCGGCGGCGGGCCAGGACCGCGGGATGTATTCGTCGCGGACGCCGAGCAGGTGCGCGGCGACCTGCCAGGAGTGCAGGAAGCCCGCGGACTCGTCGGCCGGGATGGGCACGTTCCACGCGGTCAGGTGCTTCATGACGGTGGTCGGCAGGCTGTGCCAGGTGACCATGATGTCGTTCTGGCTGATCGGCACGTCTTCCTGGGCGGAGTTCACCCAGTGCGGTGACTGTGGCAGCAGATGCCGCACCGCGGCGTGCACCAGCCGGGTCTTCACGCAGGTGACGATCATCTCCCCGTCGGCGGCATAGGCATTCGCGTTGCCGATGTCGTAGCCGAGCTTGGCCGTCTTGGTGATGCGGTCCTTGAGATCGTGTCCGCCCTTGGAGTAGTAGACCGCGCGGGCCTCCTTCGGGATGACGGTGCTCATCATGCCGCTGGCGAATCCGTAGAGCACGCCCAGATACAGGCCGCGCTTCTTGTTGAACCGGATGGCGGCGTCGAGCTGGGTGGGGTCGGTCCAGTGCGGCAGCCGCCGGGCGTATTCCATGAAATCGCGCAGGTCCGAGGGCAGTCCGGCGGGCAGCGGCTGGCCGTTGGTCTTCCAGGTGCGCAGCAGTTCGTTGATCGAGGGGACCTCGCCCCGGTCGATGAGGCCGGCCACCAGGGCGTCGGCCTCGGGGTCCCACACCGTCATCGGATCGGCGCCCGTACCGGTTCCGGCGACCGAACCGTCCGGTGACCAGGTCCACGGCTGGGCGCGGGCGGGTCCGGTTGCGGCGAAGGCGCCTGCCGCGCCCAGGATTCCGCCGATTTTCATTGCGTTGCGCCTGTTGATCGCGTCCATGACGCCACTCCTCGTCGAGTACGGTGTCCGGCCGGGCGGGAAGGGCTCTCACCTTCTCCGTCAACCTAAGAATAGTGAGTAACTTAACACCGGGGGTGGTCGGTCGGCTCTGGTTCCGGCATTCGGCGGAGAACCTGCACGTCAGGGTCGATCAATGCCCACTGACAGCAGATCTTCGGCATGGCGTGAATCGCTCAGGAATGGAGCGCCGTGTGGGAATCGGCCCTATAAGGGCAAAATGAACGGTAACTTAGTGGCTGGTCACCCGGCCCCTGGTGACACACGAAAGCGCCGGCGCGGGGAAAGCCCGCGCCGGCGCTGCTGTGCTGTGTATCGGGTGGGTGAGGGCCTATCCGGGGACGGCGGCCACTTCCGTCGCCGGTGCGCTCGGCGCGGTCCGTGGCACCGTCAGCGTGGCGAGGACCGTCAGCCCGGCGACCACGAAACAGGCCAGGGTGTACCAGAGATTGCCGATGGGGTCGCCGTGCGTGGTCACCCCGTCGACGGCGCCGAAATACGCGGGCAGTGAGGCGATCCAGAGCGCCGCGAACACGAGCAGATACACCGCGCTGTAGCGCTGCGCGAACCGGTTGACGTAGGCCACCGGCGCCGCGCCCGCGCGCAACTGCCGCCACCGGCGGACCAGCGCCACGACCGCGACTGCCGACAACGCCAGTAGTTCCAGCGCGTAGACCACGCCGCGCACGGTGTCACCGGCCAGCCCGATCACCGTCGCGGGCAGCGGCAGCAGGAAGGTGCCCACCGAGGCCAGCAGGCCGATGACCAGTGTGCGCCAGACCAGTTCGCCACCGCCGAAATGCCTGCCCGCGTCGACCTGACGGCCGACGAAGTACTGCACGCAGAAGGCCAGCGACATCGGCCACAGCGCCGCGAAGACCACCACCGAGCCCATCGGCACGGAGTCGAACATGGGCTGGTTGACGGGGTTGTCCAGCGACCACTCCCACCACCGCAACTGCGGACCGAGGTGGTCGAAGATCTCGTAGAACGCGTGGTGCACGAATCCGACACAGGCGGCGCCGACGAGCGTGCCGTACTGCCGGAACACACCCAGCATGCGGACCAGGCCGAAGGCCATCGTGGCCATCAGCGGATAGATCGCCACGATGTAGAGGGGCAGGCGGCCCCAGAGGAAGTCGACGGTGAACACATTGTGCGCGAACATCGTGTCGACATGGTCCTCGATACCGAACGCGGCCGGGAAGTACAGCGGCGGTTCGATGACGAACAGGTACGCCGTCGCGCCGAACCACAGCACCAGATCGGTGGGGTCGCCCTGGCGGCGCAGCCGCGCGATCGCGAACCACAGGGCCAGCACGGCCCCGACGACGATGGTGAGTTCCAGCACCGGCAGCGTCCAGTTCTCCAGTGCGAACGGGCTGCGGAATTCGACGAGACCGCCCGCCTCCTCGCAGGAGAAACCGAGTCGGGTGGCGAGTTCGGCGAAGGTGGGGGAGCAGTGCTCGGCCATGGCGCGCTCCTCAGGAGTTCACGGAATCGGCGGTGTACCACCGGGTCACGTCGTAGCCCTCGTCGTAGCGGCGGAACCACTCGTCGGCCAGGGCGGGCAGGTTCTCGTGCGCCGGATTGTGATGCGGCATCTGGCTGCGGATGATGCCGCCCAGGGCGACGAGCTGTTCGCCGAGGCCCAGGTCGTCGAAGGCGCGGGGCATGGTGCCGTTGTCAGCGGGGCGCAGGCCGGGCAGCCAGCGGCGCAGGGTCTGGCCGCGGCGGTAGTTGGCGAACATCGACAGCGCGTCGACCTGCCGGTCTTCCAGCGGCACATGCTCGTTGAAGCCTTCGCACGCCACCCGGATGACCTGCAGGACGTGCCGGAAGATGGAGGGCGCCACCCGCATCCGGTACAGCTCGCTGTCGACGACGGAGTTGAAGATGATCAGCGCCGAGCTGCGGTGCTCGACCTCCTCGACGAAATGCCAGATGAACAGCGAGGCCACCCGGTCGTCGCCGGGGGCGAACAGGGTGGAGTCGTTGTCGAGCATGAGTTTGAAGACCGGGGTGAAGGTGGCCTCGAGATCGGCGGTGTAGGCCAGCCGGTACTTCACCGGGGTGCTGGCGGTGAGCTTGTCGAACTCGCCGATCACCGCGTCGAGGGTCTGTTGCAGGCCGGGGTAGCGGCGGATCAGCGCCTTGACGTGCTGGCGGTGGGCGGTCGAGTGCTGCCCCTCCTGCCGCATGAACGCGTCGGCCTCCTCGGCCACCTCGGGGTCGGTGATCTGCGGCTTCGCCTGGGTGATGAGCTGCACGATCATCTTCTCGAAGCCGATGGCCAGGAACGAGACTGCGTTGGCCATCGAGGAGAAGGCCGGGTTCTGTGGGTTCCACAGGAACGGCACGTCGTAGTCGGAGAAGGCGAAGTCCATTTTGCGGACATGGAGATCGGTCACGGTGGTGTACCTCGTTGTCGGGCGCGCACGGTGCTGCTCGGATGGTGAGGCAATCATACGAATGAGCCACCAAGTGTATGATCACTTTGACGGAATTCGCCCTGACCTGGGGTTGTGCTAGCGTCCAGGCGGTGGCGCGTAGACGTGGATGGGGCGGGAGTCCGCCGGGGGACGACGAGGAAGCCGCGCGCCGGATCATCGGTGCCGCAGTGGAACTCATCGGCCGCACCGGCGCGGAGATCAGCATCGCCGACGTCGCCGAATCGCTCGGGGTCATCCGTCAGACGGTCTACCGGTATTTCCCGAGCGCGGACGCGCTGATGACGGCCGCGGCCATCGCCTCGGTCGACGGTTTCCTCGACCGCCTGGCCGCGCATGTGCGGGGCCTGCGCGATCCGGCCGAGGCGATGACCGAGGCGGTGGTCTACACGCTGACCGAGGTCCGCCGGACACCGCATCTGGGCATCCTGCTGTCGAGTTCGTATTCGGCCAGCGCCCACACCGACAGCCTGACCTCCGAGGAGGCGCAGGCGTTCGGCATGACCATGATCGGGCGCTTCGACGTCGACTGGGCGGGCGCCGGATACGACGAGCCCGCGCTGCGCGAACTGGTGGAATACGCGCTGCGGACCATGCAGTCGTTCTTCCTCTCGCCGGGCGATCCGCCGCGTGGCGAGGACGAGCTGCGGCGCTATCTGCGCCGGTGGATGGGCACCGCGATCAGCGCGCAGGCCGGCGAACGCTGAGTTCGCCGGCGGCGTGGTTCAGCGCGCCTGCCATTCGGGCTTGCGCTTCTGCATGAACGCCAGGGTGCCCTCGCGGACGTCCTCGGTCCCCGCGACGGCGACGATCTCGCGGTTGCTCTGCTCCCAGGAGGCGTCGTCGGCGAGCCTGCCGTCGACGATGCCCAGTGCCACCCGCTTGCTGGCCTGCACCGCCAGCGGCGCGTTCGCCGCGACCCGGTTCGCCAGCTCGAGCGCGGCGTCGAGGACCTGGTCGGCGGGGACCACGCGGTTGATCATGCCCAGCTCCAGCGCGCGGGCGGCGGTGATCGGCTCGCCGGTCAGGATCATCTCCATGGCGACCTTGCGCGGCAGCTGTTCGGGCAACCGGAACGCGCCACCGGCGGCGGCGAACAGGCCGCGCGCCACCTCGGGCAGGCCGAAGGTGGCCGTCTCGGCGGCGACGGCGAGATCGCTGGCCAGCACGAGTTCGGTGCCGCCGCCGAGGGCGAAACCATTGACCGCGGCGATGGTCGGCTTGCTGATCGGGTGACGGACGTAGCCCGCCAGATTCCACTCCTCGTGGCCCGGCGCCAGGATCGACTCGCCACGCCCGATCGCCTTCAGATCGGCACCGGCGCAGAAGGATCGGTCACCGGCGCCGGTGATGACCACCGCGCGCACCGCCGGGTCGGCCTCGGCCTGTTCGAGCGCGGCGCCCACCCCGGCGCTGACCTCGGCGTCGACGGAGTTCATGGCCTGCGGCCGGTTGATGACGATGACGAGCACATGCTCGCGCTGCTCGACCAGAACTGCGCTCACGAAACGACTCCTTTGTCCGTACGGGCGGCCCGCCGGGGGGACGGGCGTCATCGACATCTACCACGCGCACCGCGCGGACAGGCCGTTCGTCCCGGTCAGCGGGCTCGCCCCGCGGTGGCGTCGTAGGCTGCCGGGACGTCGCGAAAAAAAGATTCGGCCGGGTGTCGATCCGTGCGGGTGCCCGTTCGACCTAGGGATGAACACCGGGCCCGGCACGCGGGTCCGCACCGATCCGAGGGAGACCATCATGAAGTACATGCTGATCATGCGCGCGACCGACGAGGCCTGGGCCGCCATGGCGAACGTCGATTTCGACGAGATCCTGGAGACCATGGGCAAGTTCAACGACGAGCTCATCAACGCCGGGGTGCTCGTCGCCGCCGAGGGGCTCGCCGACGCGGCCGAGGGCGTGGTCGTCGACTACTCCTCGGAGACGCCCGTGGTGACCGACGGCCCCTACGGCGAGACCAAGGAACTGTTCGGTGGGTACTACATCCTCAATGTGGCCTCCCAGGAGGAGGCGGTCGAGTGGGCCAAGCGCATGCCCTACGCCGGACCCGGCACCAAGACCGAGATCCGCCGGGTGAGCAGCATCGACGAGTTCCCGCAGGACAATGTCTGGATCCAGAAGGAACGCGCCTGGCGCGAGGCCACCGGCCAGCTCTGAGTGATGAGCGAGCGCACCGGCCGCGAGGCCGTCGCCGCGGTGTGGCGGATCGACTCGGCCCGCATCGTCGGCGCGCTGGCCCGCTACACCGGCGATTTCGCGCTGGCCGAGGATCTCGCCCAGGAGGCGCTGGCCGAGGCCCTGGTGACCTGGCCGCGCACCGGTGTGCCCCGGCACCCGGCCGGATGGTTGCTCACCGTCGGGCGGCGGCGCGCGATCGACGCGTTCCGCCGCCGCGCCGCGCTCGACGACCGCTACGCCACCCTCGCCGGTGCCCTCGGCGAGGGTGGCGTGCTGACCGGGGGCGAGCCCGCCGATCCGGCGCGGGCGGCGGCGGAGGTGCTGTGGGACCCGGATCAGATCGACGACGATGTGCTCGCGCTGATCTTCGTCTCCTGCCATCCGGTGCTGTCGCGGGAGGCGCGGCTGGCCCTCACCCTGCGCGTGGTCGGTGGTCTGACCAGCGACGAGATCGCGCGGGCCTGCCTGGTGCCCACGGCGACCGTGCAGGCCAGGATCACCCGGGCCAAGAAGACGCTCGGCGCGGCCCGGGTGCCCTTCGCGGTGCCGCCCGCGGCCGAGCGGGGCGCGCGGCTGGGGTCGGTGCTCGGGGTGATCTACCTGATCTTCACCGAGGGGTCATCAGCCAGTAGCGGTGGCGACCTCATCCGGGTGGATCTGGCGGGCGAGGCGCTGCGGCTGGCGCGGGTGCTCTCGCGGCTGATGCCCACCGAACCGGAGGTCTACGGGCTGCTGGCCCTGCTGGAACTGACCGCGGCGCGGTTCCCCGCCCGCACCGGCCCCGACGGTGAACCGGTGCTGCTCGAACAGCAGAACCGGCGGCGCTGGGACCGCTCGGCCATCCGGCGCGGCCGGGCCGCCCTGGTCAAGGCGGGGGAGGTGGGCCGTGGGCTCGGTGCCTACGGGCTGCAGGCCGCCATCGCCGAATGTCACGCCGTCGCGCCCTCGGTCGCGGAGACGGACTGGGACCGGGTGGTGGTGCTCTACGAGGCGCTGGGTAGGCTGGCGCCCTCGCCGGTCGTCGAGCTGAACCGCGCGGTGGCGGTGTCGATGGCCAGCGGCCCGGCCGCGGCACTGCCCCTGGTGGACGCGCTGGTCGCCGGGGGCGCGCTGGCACACTCGCACCTGCTGCCGAGCGTGCGCGGCGAACTGCTCACCCGGCTCGGGCGGGTCGAGGAGGCCAGGAGCGAACTCGCCGAGGCCGTGCGGCTGTGCGGCAACGACCGGGAATGCTCGGTGCTGCGCGGAAAACTCGCGGCCCTGGACTGATCAGGCGGGACCGCGCCGCACCCGTTCGAGTGCCTCGGCGCGCGAGCAGATCTTGGGCAGCGCGACGAGCCACCAGGTGGCACCCGCGCGCTCGTAGGCGTCGCGCTGGTCGTCGGTGCCCGCGGCGATCGCCACCTCGAATCCGGTGAGGTCACCGCGGTGTTCGGCGACGATCCCGAGCATGTCGACCAGCTCGCCCGGCGTGGCCTCCGGGCACAGGCCGTCGTAGCGGGCCGCGCGCCGCAGCGGGGCCTGCCGGACCGATTGGGCGCCCACCCAGATCGGGATCCGCGGCCGCTGTACGGGGCGGGGCAGGAACTGCACGCCGTCGATCCGGTAGGCGGGTCCGTCGTGCTCGACGACCTCGCCCGACCACAGCGCGGTGAGCACCTCGAGCGCCTCGTCGAGCCGATGGGCGCGCTCACCGGGAGCGATGATCTCGCCCAGGCGGGTGAACTCGCCGGTCTCGTCGGAACCCAGGCCGACCCCCAGCACCAAGCGGCCCTCGCCGAGCAGATCCAGGGCGACGGTCTCGCGGGCCACATCCTGGGGGCGCCGCCGCGACAGCGGGGTCACCCGGGGGCCGAACACCAGCCGGGTCGTCGCCGCGGCGATCGCGGCCATCCCGATCCAGGCGTCGCCGACCGGGAGACCGGGGTCGTTCGGCCGGGCCACGTGGTCCCAGACGAAGGCGCCGTCGAAACCGGC
>NZ_JBSGDP010000076.1:0-27420 GCF_053602435.1 Nocardia sp. NPDC004415 | reverse complement strand
GTCGGCATCACCGTCAACCGCAACGCGGTCCCCTTCGACCCGCGCCCCCCGATGGTCACCTCCGGCCTGCGCATCGGCACCGCCGCCCTGGCCACCCGCGGCTTCGGCGACACCGAATTCACCGAGGTCGCCGACATCATCGCCGCCGCCCTCGCCGGCACGGCGGATGTGGAGTCGCTGCGTGGTCGGGTGTCGAAGCTGGCTCAGAGTGTCCCGCTGTACCAGGGCCTCGAAGACTGGCGCCTCCTCGGCTGATCCCCGAATCCAACTCCGCGAACGGCCCACCGGGTGTACCCGGTGGGCCGTTTCGTGTCGGGATGGCCGATCACCACGTGGATGACGACTGTCCGACGGCGATCATTGAGGCTTGGTCTGCCTCACAAGTCGTCAGGAAGGACTCGAAACGCCTTCTCAGGGGTCAGCGGTTCGATCGCCCGGAAGTCGCGACGATCCAGAGTCAGGATGTCGATGGTCGCGTACTGCTCGGCCAGGCTGACATTGGTGGCGTCGGTCAGGTCCAGCTGCAACGCGAGATAGCGGTTCTGAACGCGGCGAGCTGTCCGCACGATGCTCGCGGAAACCGCCGGGACGACAACCCGGCCTTTGTGTTCTTGCGCGAGCAGCCAATCGTTGACCCCGTAGGCCGCCTGGCGATTCAGATTTCGCGTCACGATGTGTTCGACCTCGAGCATCACCAGCGGTGACACCACCGTCAACGCCGCCTGTTGCAGGCAGGCCCGCGCAGCAGCGTGTTCCGGGTCCTTCGGGTTGAAGGCGGCGACCAGGCCTGAGGTGTCGCCGACCAGGATCACTGCTGATTACCGTCGACGACGGCGTTGTGTACCGTGCTGTGGACCTCGTCGTCGGAGATCGCGTGGTCGAAATCCAGCACCGGGATATCCCACTCCTCCTCCCACCGGCGGGTTCGGAGCGCGGCCAGGTGGAATGCCTCACGAAAGTACTCGGATTCGGGCCTGCCCTCCCGCGCGGCGGCCTGCTTGATCAGCTCGAGGTCGTGCTCGTCGACCATCACGGTGGTCTTCTTCAGGGCCATATGGTTATGGTACCTCAACCATAACCATATGGCCCTGGGAAGTGGTGAGGGTCAGGCCACCAGGGGCTTGAGGGCCTGGCCTGCCAGGTCGAGGGTGCCGGGTTCGTGGCCGTTGGCGACCATGTTGACGATGACGCCGTCGATGCCGTGGTCGAGGACTCGGGTCTGGATCTGTTCGGCCACTTCGTCGGGGGTGCCGGCGAATTGGCGGTCGGCGATGGTGGTGCGGCGTTCGGCTTCGGTGAGGGTGGACAGGTCGATGCCCTGGCGGGCGAGGATGTCGGACTGGATTTTGCGGGCGCGGTCGCCGTCGGAGTCGACGATGACGAAGGCCAGGAAGCTGGTGTCGAGGGTGGCGGGGTCGCGGTTCGCCTCGGCGCAGCGCTGGTGCAGTGCCTCGACCTTGCCCGGCAGTTCGGAGGCGTTGCAGATGATGTTGAGGTGGTCGGCGAACTGCGCGGCCAGCCGGAAGGTCTTCTTCTCGCCACCGCCACCGAGCAGGATCGGCAGGTCGTCGCGGATGCGCGGCTCGTTGATGGCGTTCTCCGTGCGATACCACTTGCCGGTGAAGGTGGGTCGCTCACCGCGCAGCATGGGCGTGATGATCTGGAGTGCCTCGTCGAGCCGCTCGAAACGTTCGGTGAAGGTGCCGAATTCGAAGCCGTACTGCTGGTGCTCGAGCTCGAACCAGCCCGCCCCGATGCCGAGCACCGCGCGCCCGCCGCTCACCACATCGAGGGTGCTGACAGTCTTGGCCAGCAGCGCCGGATTGCGGTAGGTGTTGCCGGTGACCAAGGCCGACAACTGGATTCGCTCGGTCGCCGTCGCCAGCCCGGACAGCGCCGAGTACGCCTCCAGCATCGGCTCGTCCGGCGCGCCCAGCAGCGGCAGCTGATAGAAGTGGTCCATGACGAACGCGGCGTCGAACCCCGCCGCCTCCGCCGCCCTGGCCTGCGCGATCACGGTCGGAAACAACTCCCGCACCGACGCGGTGTTGCTGAAGGTGGGCATCTGATATCCGAGGCGAATGCTCATGCTCCGAGCCTATGAGTTGGAGTGCACTCCAAGTCAAGCGCGCGCGGCGAGCAGGGACGGGTAGTCGACCAGGTCGATGTCGTTGGCGGCGTTGTCGCCGTATTTCAGCATGAGGCCGAACAGGCGCGAGCCCAGAAACCAGTTGCGGGCCCTGATGCCCAGGGCGGTCTTCGGGGCGAGGAAGCGGCCCGCGTTGCTGTTGCCGGCGATCTTGGCGTAGCGGCGCATGATGCGGTCGTAGGCGGCGAAGGCGGTGACATGGTCGCCCTCGGCGGTGGCCAGTTCGCCCGCCAGCACATAGGCGCCGACGATGGCCAGGCCGGTGCCGAAGCCGGCCAGGGTGTTGCCGTAGGCGGCGTCGCCGACCAGGGCGACCCGGCCGCGGGTGTACTGGCCGTTCATGCGGACCTGGCTGATCGAGTCGAGGAAGATGTCGTCGAATTCGGCCAGGTCGTCGAGCATGCGGGGGGTGTGCCAGCCCATCCCGGCGAAGGTCCGCTCGATGATCGCGCGCTGGGCGGCGGCGTCGTTGCGCGGGTAGTCGAGTTCGGGCGAGGCGAACATGTACATCTGCTGCGCCTTGGGGCCGCCGTCGATGGCGAGGCGGCCGGGCGTGTTGTGGGCGTAACCGCTGGCCCGCTCGCGCGGGGTGGCGGCATCGCTCCAGCGGCTCGCGCCCGCGACGCAGTAGTAGTGGCCGAGGTGGGTGACGAAGTCCGCTTCGGGGCCGAAGGCCAGCGACCGCACCCGGGAGTGGATGCCGTCGGCGCCCAGGACCAGGTCGAAGGTGCGCGGGGCGGCGTTCTCGAACTCCACGTGCACGCCCTCGGCGGTGTCGCGCAGGGCGGTGACGGTGTCGCCGAAGAGGTATTCCACCTGGTCGGCGGTCCGGTCGTAGATGACCTCGGCCAGGTCGCCGCGCAGGATCTCCAGATCGCCGCCGGTGAATTCGCCGTTCATCACGCCGAGTTCGCGGCCGTCGTCGTCGACGAAGACGAGGTCGGTGGTGCCGGTGCGGCGGGCGCGCACGTCGTCGAGGACGCCCATGCGTTCGAGCACGGTCAGGTGCGTGCGGCCCTTGAAGTCGACGGCCTGACCGCCCGGACGCAGCGCGGGTGCCCGCTCGACGACGGTGACGGTGACGCCGTAGCGGTGCAGCCAGTAGGCCAGGGCGGGGCCGGCGATGCTGGCGCCGGAGACGAGAACGGTCTGGTCGCGCATGGTGTGCTCCTCGGAGGAATCTGTGTCCGGAGTAATCAGTATCCGGTGGACACGATTAAGAGTATGGTAGACACAGTTCCGCGTCAACCCGGAATCTCGAGAGGATGAGCCGATGCCGTCGCCGACCACCGTCGACCTGCTCTGGGGCGCCCCGCAGCGCCCCAAACGCGGGCCCAAACCCGCGCTGACCCTCGACGGGATCGTCGCCGAGGCGATCGCGCTCGCCGACGCCGAAGGACTGACCGCGCTGTCGATGCAGCGGCTCGCCGAACGACTCGGCTTCACGAAGATGTCGCTGTACCGCTATGTGCCGGGCAAGGAGCAGCTCACCGCGCTGATGGTGGACACCGCCCTCGGCGCGCCGCCCGCGCTCGGCTCACCCGGCTGGCGCGGCGGCCTGCGGACCTGGGCCGAAGCCATCTTCGCCCGCTATCGCGCCCACCCCTGGGCCATCGAACTCACCCTCGGTATCCGCCCGATCGGCCCCAACGAGATGGGCTGGACCGAGGCCGCCCTGCTCGCCCTGGCCGACACCGGGCTGGCTCCCGCCGAACAGCTCGACACCATCGTGCTGATCAACGGCCACGCCCGCAGCCTCGCCCAGCAGGTGGCCTCGGTGCGCGACGATGCCGCGGAGACCGAGTTCACCGAGCAGTTCGCCGCCATGATGACCGCGGCGGGCGACCGGTTCCCGACGGTCAGCGCGGCCTTCGCCGCCGAGGCCGTGGCCGGGCACGGCGACGCGTTCGACTACGGCATCGAGCGCATCCTCGACGGGCTGGCGGTGCTCATCGGGCAGCGCGCCGATCGGTAGCGCCGAAGTCTGGTCCGGGAGCCGCGAACGTCCTAGGCTCGCATCATGACCGACGAGCCCGAGCTGCCGGAGAGCGCTGTCACGGTGGTGCGCGAGTTCTTCGCCGCGCTCGAACTGAGCGCCGTGCCCGAAGCACTGGAACTGGTGCACCCCGAGATCGTGTGGAAGAACACCGGGCTGCCCGATGTTCGCGGGATCGGGCGGGTCGGCCCGATCCTGAAGGGGCTCGGGCGCAAGCACCTGGGCTTCGCGGTCGACATGCACTACATCGCGCAGAATGCCAACGGCCTGGTCGTCACCGAACGCACCGACTACCTGCGCGGCGGTCCCGTGCGTATCGCTTTTCCGGTGTCGGGCAACTTCGAGCTGCGTGAGGGCCGAATCGTGCTGTGGGACGACCACTTCGGCTGGGGCGATCTGCTGCGCGGTACCAAGGACGGCCTGCTGAACGCGGTGCGCCGCCGCTGATCAGGCGTGTTTGCGCAGGTAGTCCAGGTAGGTGGGACGTAGGACGTCGGCGAGTTTGCCGTCGCCGGCGTGCACGTAGTCGTCGAGCATGGGCAGCACGTATTTGATGTCGGCCTCGCTCTCGCCGAGCTCGCCCGCCTCGGCCTGCGCCGCCGGGATGGCTTTGAGCAGATCCCACAGGAATTTCACGTCGCCGTGCCGCACGGCGGTCTTCACCGCGCGATCGTGCAGTTCCTTGGACGACAGCTTCTCCAGATCCTGGTCATCGGCCATGTCACCGACTCTAGCGCGCGGCGACACGCCTGTGCCGGGATCTGCTGCGTCGGTGCTGGTTAACGACAAATTCACCGACGCGTCCGGCTGTCTGCCAGCGCTGCCGCGCGTTCGGCGGTAGCGTCGGTGGTGCGGGTTGCATCGGTGTGACTCGTACGGGAGGTCCTGACCGTGACTGAGCTATTCAGTGCGAGAGGGCCGGCACCCGGCCCTCGTGGCGGCTGACCAGCGCGTCGGCAGCCCACCAGGACGGACCGGTCCAGCGAGATCGTTCACGCGGTGCCGCGTGAACACCTAAGGAGCCCACCGTGACTGCTGCACGCTCCGTATCCGGCCCCGCGATGCACACGGCCTCGAACTCCACGCACTCGAAGAAGGGGGAGCGCCCCTCGCGTTCCGGTCGCAAGACTTTCGTCGTCGATACCTCTGTCCTGCTGTCGGATCCCTGGGCGGTGACGCGCTTCGGGGAACACCGGGTGGTCCTGCCGCTGGTGGTCATCAGCGAGCTCGAGGCCAAGCGGCACCACCATGAGCTCGGCTGGTTCGCCCGCGAGGCGCTGCGCATGCTCGACGACCTGCGCGTCCAGCACGGCAGGCTCGACCAGCCGCTGCCCATCGGCACCGACGGCGGCACCATCCAGGTGGAACTCAACCACACCGATCCGTCGGTGCTGCCCGCCGGATTCCGTTCCGACACCAACGATTCCCGCATCCTGGCCTGCGCGCTGAACATCGCGGCCGAGGGCGAGACCGTGATGCTGGTGTCCAAGGACATCCCGCTGCGGGTCAAGGCCAGCGCGGTCGGCCTGGCCGCCGACGAGTACCACGCCCAGGACGTGGTGACCTCCGGCTGGAGCGGGATGGTCGAACTCGACGTCGCGGGCAACCGGATCGACCAGCTCTACGCCGAATCGGTGATCGACCTCGACGAGGCGCGGGAACTACCCTGCCACACCGGAATCCGGTTGCTCGGCAGCAGCTCCAGCGCGCTGGGCCGGGTCACCGCCGACAAGCGGGTGCAGCTGGTCCGCGAACGCGAGGCCTTCGGCCTGCACGGGCGCTCGGCCGAGCAGCGCATCGCGCTGGATCTGCTGCTCGACGAGAGCATCGGCATCGTGTCGATGGGTGGGCGCGCGGGCACCGGCAAGTCGGCGCTGGCGCTCACGGCCGGGCTCGAGGCCGTGCTGGAACGCCGGACCCAGCGCAAGGTGGTCGTGTTCCGGCCGCTCTACGCGGTGGGCGGGCAGGAACTGGGTTACCTGCCGGGGTCGGAGAGCGAGAAGATGGGGCCGTGGGCGCAGGCCGTCTTCGACACCCTCGACGGGCTGGCCAGCCGGGAGGTCATGGAGGAGGTGCTCAGCCGCGACATGCTCGAGGTGCTGCCGCTGACCCACATCCGCGGCCGGTCGCTGCACGATTCGTTCGTGATCGTCGACGAGGCGCAGTCGCTGGAACGCAATGTCCTGTTGACGGTGCTGAGCAGGCTGGGCACCGGCTCGCGGGTGGTGCTCACCCACGATGTCGCCCAGCGCGACAATCTGCGCGTCGGCAGGCACGACGGCGTGGCGGCGGTGATCGAGAAGCTCAAGGGTCATCCGCTCTTCGCGCACATCACCCTCACCCGCAGCGAACGCTCGCCGATCGCCGCCCTGGTGACCGAGATGCTGGAGGAATACGGCCCCAACGCGTAACTGTCGGCAATCGGGCCGCGTCGGCGGTCCGATCAGGCGTTAAAACGCCGAATGGTGGGTAATATCCGCGAAGACACCAATCCAGCAACGGCTCGGCGAACACAGTTGCGCCGGGCCGTTGCGGATGTCGGCCAGGCTCCGTCCGGGGGCGTGCCCCCGGGGGCCACTCGCGAGAGGATGGATATGAACCGCATCGCTCGACGTTCTGCCGCTGGAGGGGCCGCGGTGCTCGCCGCGGCCGGTCTGCTGCTGGCCACCGGCTGCAGCGACGACAACAAGGACAACGAAAACGACACGATGGCCTCGGTCACCTCGATGATCGGCGGCGGCTCGACCACCACCACGGGGGCGGGCGCGATGACGACCACCGCGGGGGAGGGCACGGAGACCACCTCCGGCATGGCCACCACCTCGGGCACCGCCGCGGCGGGGGAGTCGACCACCATCTCCACCCCGAACGGCGACATCACCATCTCCGGCGAGGTGTACAAGAAGTACGTCGCCGTGGGCGGGGCGACCAGCCCGCTCGGCGCGCCCGAGGAAGCCCAGGAATCGGGCCCCAATGGCGGCGAATACCAGGACTTCGACGGCGGCACCATCTACTGGAGCAGCGACTCCGGCGCCCACATCGTCTGGGGCGAGATCCGCGAGGCCTGGGAGGACAACGGCGGCGCCAACGGCACGCTGGGCTACCCGACCAGCGACGAGAAGGACATCGCGGGCGGCAAGCAGAGCGATTTCACCGGCGGCACCATCACCTGGGTCGACGGGCAGATCACAGTCACACCGAAATAATCTGTGGACCGTCCCAGCGCGGGGACCGGGTTCGCCCTTGCGTCCCCGCGCTCGTGGCCGAGGTACTAGGTTGTCCTCGTGCAGAAAACTTTGACCGATCGTGAGCTGCTCGACGCACTCTCCGACGTGGTGGAAACCAATCTCGAGCGCCACATCGAAGCGGCCGAGGGCTGGCAGCCGCACGAGTTCGTGCCGTGGTCGGACGGACGCAACTTCGCCTTCCTCGGCGGCACCGACTGGACCCCGGAGCAGGGCGAGCTCAGCGACACCGCCGTCCTCGCGCTGACCGTGAGTGTCCTGGTCGCCGACAACCTGCCCTCGTATCACCGCGAGCTCGGCAAGCACCTGCGCACCGGCCCCTGGTGGCGCTGGGTGGGTCGCTGGACCGCCGAGGAGAACCGCCACGAGATCCTGATCCGCAACTACCTGATGGTGTCGCGCTCGGTGGACCCGGTGGCGCTCGAGCGGGCCCGCATGCAGCACATGACCGACGGCTTCAACCGTCCGCCCATGCACCTGATCGACGTGCTGGCCACCTGTGCCTTCGAAGAGGTCGCCGCGGGTATCCGTCATCGCAACACCGCCGCGCTCGGCGAGAACCCGGTGGTCACCGCGATCGCGGAGAAGATCGCCGTCGACGACGAGCTGCAGGCCGAGTTCTTCGCCGGGCTGGTCTCGGCCGCGCTCGACCTGGTCCCCGACCAGGCCGTGCGTGCCATCGCCGACCGGGTCGCCGACTTCCGCGTGCCGCACGTGGAACTGCCCGGCGGCGGTTCCAGCGACGAGGCGCTGGCCGAGGCGGGGATCTACGATCCCGCGAAGCAGGCGGAGCTGGTGTTCACGCCGCTGCTGCGCCGCTGGAACATCTTCACCCGCACCGACCTGGGCGAAGAGGGCGAAAAGGCCCGCGCAGAACTGGCGCACCTGGCCTGATCTTCTTCGCGAACGGCCGTCACCCGCTCGGGGTGACGGCCGTTCGTCGTCTCAGTCGCGGTCGACGTTCGCCATGGCGAGCACGTCGAGACGTTCGTCGAGTTCGGCCTCGGTCAGCTTGCCGGGGACCAGACCGCGGTCGATGACGGTCTGGCGGATCGTCTTCTTCTCGCGCAGCGCCTGCTTGGCGACCGCGGCGGCCTCCTCGTAGCCGATCGCGGAGTTGAGCGGGGTGACGATCGAGGGCGAGGACTCGGCCAGCGTGCGCAGGTGTTCCTCGTTGGCCACCAGGCCGACGACACACTTGTCGGCGAACAGCCGGGAGACGTTGGCCAGCAGGCGGATCGACTCGAGCAGGTTGCGCGCCATCACCGGGATGTAGACATTGAGCTCGAAGGCGCCGCTCGCCCCGCCGAAGGCGATGGCCGCGTCGTTGCCGACCACCTGCACGGCCACCTGGGTGACCGCCTCGGGCAGCACGGGGTTGACCTTGCCCGGCATGATCGAGCTGCCCGGCTGCAGGTCGGGCAGCTGCAGTTCGCCCAGGCCGGTCAGCGGGCCCGAGCCCATCCAGCGGATGTCGTTGGCGATCTTGGTCAGGCTCACCGCGATGGTGCGCAGCGCGCCGGAGGTCTCCACCAGGCCGTCGCGCGCGGCCTGAGCCTCGAAGTGGTCCTCGGACTCGCGCAGCGCGTCGATGCCGGTGGCGCGCACCAGTTCCGCGACGACCTTCGCCCCGAAACCGGCGGGCGCGTTGAGTCCGGTGCCGACCGCGGTGCCGCCGATCGGCAGCTCGCCCAGGCGCGGCAGGGTGGCCATGGCGCGTTCGATGCCCGCGGCGATCTGGCGGGTGTAGCCGCCGAACTCCTGGCCCAGGGTCACCGGGACGGCGTCCATCAGGTGGGTGCGGCCGGACTTCACCACGGTGCGCCACTCGGTCGCCTTGTCCTGCAGAGCCAGGCGCAGGTGGTCGAGAGCGGGCACCAGTTCGGTGATCACGGCCTCGGTGGCGGCCAGATGGGTGGCGGTGGGGAAGGTGTCGTTGGACGACTGCGACATGTTCACGTCGTCGTTGGGATGCACGGTGACGCCGTCACGCGCGGCGATCGAGGCGATCACCTCGTTGGCGTTCATGTTGGAGCTGGTGCCCGAGCCGGTCTGGAACACGTCGATCGGGAACTGGTCGTCGTGGCGGCCCTGCGCGATCTCGTTCGCCGCGGCGACGATCGCGTCGGCCTTCACCGGGTCCAGCAGCCCCAGATCCTTGTTGACCTGCGCGCACGCGGCCTTCAGCAGCCCCAGCGCCCGGATCTGCGCCCGCTCCAGCCCCCGCCCGCTGATCGGGAAGTTCTCCACCGCCCGCTGCGTCTGCGCCCGCCACAGGGCATCCACGGGAACCCGGACCTCACCCATGGTGTCGTGCTCGATCCGGTACTGCGCGTCGTCATCAGCCATAGCACGACCCTAGGACGAGAACGGCGCGAATGGGGTCGCCACGTCAGCGGAAAATCCCACACCGTGCTCAGGAATACAACGAGCCCCGGAGCAACCGCCCCGGGGCTCGTTGTTGTCATGTCACGGCAGGGGCGGGTTGGCGCTGTCGTCGCCGTCGAAGTCGACGGAGGAGTACTCGCGGAGCTTGGTCAGGCGGTGGTAGGCGTCGATCATGCGGACCGTGCCGGACTTGGAGCGCATGACGATCGACTGGGTCGACGCGCCGCCACCGAAGTAGCGCACGCCGCGCAGCAGGTCGCCGTCGGTGACGCCGGTGGCGCAGAAGAAGACGTTCTCGCCCGCGACCAGGTCGGTGGTCGAGAGCACGCGGTCCAGGTCGTGGCCCGCGTCGATCGCCTTCTGGCGCTCCTCGTCGTCCTTGGGGGCCAGCATGCCCTGCAGCTCGCCGCCCAGGCAGCGCAGCGCGGCGGCGGCGATGATGCCCTCGGGCGTGCCGCCGATGCCGACGAGGATGTCGACGCCGGACTCCGGGCGGGCCGCGGCGATGGCGCCGGCGACGTCACCGTCGGAGATGAGGCGGATGCGGGCGCCCGCGTCGCGGGTCTGCTGGATGATGTCGGCGTGGCGGGGGCGGTCCAGGATGCAGACCGTCAGGTCCGATACCGAGGACTGCTTGGCCTTGGCGACGCGGCGGATGTTCTCGCCGATGGGGGCGGTGATGTCGATCGAGCCCGCTGCGTCGGGGCCGACGGCGATCTTGTGCATGTAGAACACCGCGGACGGGTCGAACATGGCGCCGCGTTCGGCGACCGCGAGGACCGAGATGGCGCCGGGGGAGCCCTTCGACATCAGCGTGGTGCCGTCGATCGGGTCGACGGCGAAGTCGACCTCGGGGCCGGTTCCGTCGCCGACGGCCTCGCCGTTGTACAGCATCGGCGCTTCGTCCTTCTCGCCCTCACCGATGACGACGACGCCCTGCATGGAGACCGAGCTGACGAGCTGTCGCATGGCGTCGACCGCCGCGCCGTCGCCGCCTTCCTTGTCGCCACGGCCGACCCAGCGGCCCGCGGCCATCGCCCCTGCCTCGGTGACGCGGACCAGCTCGAGTGCGAGGTTGCGGTCGGGTGCCTCGCGGCGGCTGGGGGCGGGCGATGATGCCGTCATGCGTGGGGCCTCCTTGGCGTTGGTGTTACGGGTGCATTGTCGCATTCGGAATCGGCACGCCCGTGCACGACCTCCCGCGCGGCCCCCTGGCGGTGCTGGTCAGGCGCCGAGTGGATACTGGTAGCCGTGGCCCAGCAGAAGCACCGGATCTTCAACGACTATCGCGACCTGTTCTGGTCGCTGATCCCGTTGGTACTGATCGCGGTCGTGCTGGCGGGGGCGGCGAGCCAGTGCACGGTGGCGACCAACGGCCCGACCCAAGGTCAGGTGCCGCATTTCGATGTCGACGCGGCGCTGGGTTCCGACGCCAAGAGCCTGACCTTCCCCATTCGCAACCCCGAGGTCCCGCAGGACTGGACCTCGAATTCCGGCAGCCGCGACACCGTCACCGTCGCGGGCGGCGGCCCGGTGAGCACGGTCGGCTACATCACCCCGCAGGGCACCTACATGCGCCTGTCGCAGAGCAGCGCGACCGAGGAGAGCCTCTCGCGCCACATTCTCGGCTCGCGCTACCCGACCGGCACGGTCGATGTCGGCGGCCGCAAGTGGGTCGTCTACACCGAGCCCACCGAGGAGACCGCCTGGATCGCCGACTTCGGCGACGTGCGCGTCCTGATCACCGGCGCGGGCGACGAGGCCGCGTTCACGACGCTGGCGCAGGCGGTCACGGCCGCCACCCCGCTGGCGAAGTGAGTCCGGCGGGCTGAGCCCGGCTAGTCGCCGGTGTCGAGGTCGGCGCGCGAGAGCGCGTCCTCGACGCGGCGGCGGGCACCGGCCAGGTGCTGTTCGCAGCGGGCCGCGAGGGCTTCGCCGCGCTCCCACAGGGTGAGCGAGTCGTCGAGATCCAGGCCGCCCTGTTCGAGCATCTTCACGACATTGATCAGTTCGTCGCGGGCGCGCTCGTAGCCGAAGCCGGCGATCTCGGCGAGGGTGTCGGCGGCGGGGGTCTCGGAACCGGCGTCGGCCACGGTCAGGTCCTCTTCTCGTCGGTGGTCTTGGGCGTCAGGCGCTGGGTGCCCAGGGCCGCGGCGGTGACGGCACCGTCGGCGACCCGGATCCGCAGCTGACTGCCCGCGGGGGCGTCCTCGATCGACCGGACGACATGGCGTTCGGGCCCGGCCACCCGCTGCACGACAGCGTAACCACGCGCCAGCGTGGCGGCCGGACCCACCGCGGTGAGTTTCTCGCGCAGGTGCAGCGTGGTGGTCGCCTCGGCGCGCAGCAGGTGGTCGATGCTGCGCTGGGCGGCGGTGCGCCAGCGTTCCAGCTCGTCGTGGCGGTGGCCGAGTTCGCGCAGCGGGTCGGCCAGGACCGGCCGCGAGCGCAACTGCGTGAGCGTGTGCTCCTCGCGCCGCACCCAGCCGCGCAGCGCGCCCGCCGCGCGTTCACGCATCTCGCGCACACCGGCCAGCTCGGCCGCGGCGTCGGGCACGATCCGCTTGGCGGCGTCGGTGGGGGTGGCCGCGCGTAGGTCGGCGACCAGGTCGAGCAGCGGGTTGTCGGGTTCGTGCCCGATCGCGCTGACGACCGGGGTGCGCGCCGTGGCGACCGCCCGGCACAGCGCCTCGTCGGAGAAGGGCAGCAGGTCCTCGGTGCTGCCGCCGCCGCGGGCCAGCACGATCACCTCCACCTCGGGATCACGATCGAGCTCGGCCAGCGCCGTCAGCATCTGGGGTACCGCCGTCGGCCCCTGCACCGCCGTGTTCCGGATGACGAAACGTACTGCGGGCCATCGGTTCTGGGCCACGCTCAGGACGTCCCGTTCGGCCGCGCTCGCGCGCCCGGTGATCAGCCCGACGGTGCCCGGCAGGAACGGCAGTGGCCGTTTGAGTTTCGGGTCGAAGAGCCCCTCGGCGGCCAGCAGCGCCTTGAGCCGCTCGATGCGGGCCAGCAGCTCACCGATCCCGACCGCGCGGATCTCGGTGACCCGCAACGAGATCGTGCCGCGCCCGGTGAAGAACTGCAGCTTGCCGTAGACCACCACCCGGCTGCCCTCGGTGAGCGGCACCGGCAGCCTGCGCAGCAGGTCGGGATCGCAGGTGAGCGACAGCGACATGTCCGCCGAGGTGTCGCGCAGCACCAGGAACGCGGTGCGCGTGCCCGGCCGCAGATTGATCTGGGTGACCTGCCCCTCCACCCAGATACTGCCGAGCCGCTCGATCCATTGCGCGACCTTCACGGCCACGGATCGCACCGGATACGGCTGCTCGGCCGAATTGGCCGGTGCACCCGCCTGCCCGCCCGCGGCGCTGACGCCCTCCGAAGTCATAGGACAGGTATACGCGGACCTACCGACACAACAAAAGGCGGCCGCATCGGCGCCGAAGGCGCGGATCGCGGCCGCCTCGATTCTGGACTGACGGAGAGAAGGAGCGCAGCGACTGAACGCAGGAGGGAAGAATCGAGGCCCCCCGGGCCGCGATCCCCGCGGCGCCAGCCGCCTATGTCACTGCTGGACCGTGGCGATCCGGTTGGTCAGCATGGTGACGAAGGGGGCGCGGGCGCGGGTCTGCTGTTCGAAGGCCAGCAGCTGGGCCAGCTCCTCCACGGTCAGCATCCGCAGCCGGGCGCGCAGCTGGGCCAGCGTCATCGAGGGATAGTCGTAGCGGATCGCGACCTCGGGTGCCTCGATCTCGGCGGGCTCGTCGGCGGCGGGTTCCTCGACGGTCTCGAGCAGCAGCAGGTTCGCCGGGGAGACCTCACCGTTCACGGGCGCGACCGGCGCTTCCTCGGTGAACAGGTCGAAGCGGCTGGTGTGGCCGTTGGTGGCCACGGCCGGCTCGGGAGCGATGTCCTCGTCGAAGATCGCCCACTCGGGCTGTTCCTGCGGAGCCGAGCCGAGGCGCTCGAACACGGCGTCACCCTTGAGCGCGAGGCTGGTGACGAACTGCTGCACGTGCATGGTGGTCTGCAGCACGCGACTCAGGGCCGTGATGGGGAAATTCACGGCCGCGACCGGGAGCCGCCTGGTCTCTTCTAAGGCGTATACGGCGGCACCGGCGGCGACCCGGGCCACGAACGGAGGACGGAACATGGTCCCAGCCTGCCGCAAACGGTCTGTGATGCAAAGGTCCAGCCTGCCCGAATGTGACTTTCGCCCCTCGAACCGCCCGGATCGGGCTCCCCGCGCGCACGTAAGCTGGGGACCATGACCTCGGCAATTCCCTTGAACGTCGGTATCGCGCGCTCGGCGGGCGCGACTGCTGCCGGTGGCAAGCGCGTGCTGCTGGCCGAGCCCCGCGGCTACTGCGCGGGCGTCGACCGCGCCGTCGAGACGGTCGAGAAGGCACTGGACAAGCACGGTGCCCCGATCTACGTGCGCAAGGAGATCGTGCACAACCGGCACGTGGTGGAGACGCTACGTGAGCGCGGCGTGGTCTTCGTCGACGAGAACGACGAGGTGCCCGAGGGCGCGCTGGTCGTGTTCTCCGCGCACGGCGTGGCGCCGACCGTGCATGAGAGCGCCGCGGCGCGCAATCTGCGCACCATCGACGCCACCTGCCCGCTGGTCACCAAGGTGCACCAGGAGGCCAAGCGCTTCGCCCGCGACGACTACGACATCCTGCTGATCGGCCACGAGGGCCACGAGGAGGTCGAGGGCACCGCCGGCGAGGCCCCCGAGCACGTGCAGCTCGTCGACGGCCCGGATTCGGTGGACGCGGTGACCGTGCGCGATCCGGCCAAGGTGATCTGGCTGTCGCAGACCACGCTGTCGGTGGACGAGACGATGGCGACCGTCGAGCGCCTGCGCGAGCGCTTCCCGACGCTGCAGGACCCGCCCAGCGACGACATCTGCTACGCCACCTCCAACCGCCAGACCGCGGTCAAGGCGATGGCGCCGGAATGCGATCTGGTGATCGTGGTCGGTTCGCGCAACTCCTCCAACTCGGTGCGCCTGGTCGAGGTGGCGCTGGGCGCGGGCGCACGGGCCGCGTATCTGGTCGACTACGCCCGCGAAATCGACCCGGCCTGGCTCGACGGCGTGCGGACCGTCGGCATCACCTCGGGCGCGTCGGTGCCGGAGATCCTGGTGACCGGCGTGCTCGACCTGCTGGCCGAGCACGGCTTCGGTGAGGTGCAGCCGGTGACCACGGCCAACGAGACGCTGGTGTTCGCCCTGCCGCGTGAGCTGCGCCCGTCCCGCAAGGACGCCGCCGCGAAGAGCTGACCCCTACCCGTTGTCGGGGCGGCGGCGTTCGGTGCGGGTCGAGTCGGCGCGGTCGCGGTAGCGCACATTCGGCTGCGGGTGCGGCGGCGCCTCACCGCGCCGACGCGGTACCCGGGCGGGTTCCGGTTCGCGGGGCCCGCCGCGGGCGGCGCGCGGTTCGCGGTTGCGCGGCGGGGCGGGAGCGCGCTTGGGGTCGCGGGGCTGACGACGGGCCGGGCTCGCCATGTCGACCTCGGTGGCCGGGTCGTCCAGTACGGCGGTCGCGCGCCGGGGACGTCTGCGCGCCTCGGCCGGTTCGGCGGCGGGCTCGGGACGGCGGCGCTTGACCGGCTTGCGCTCAGGCGTGCGTTCGGCCTTGGGCTTGCGGTCGGTGCGCGGCTTGCGCTCACCCCGGCGCTCGGCGGCGGCCGGGCGAGCGGTCGCGGGGGCGCGCTTGGCGACGGCGATCCGGACGCCGCCGATCAGCAGCACCAGCACCGTGGCCAGCATCATCGTCGGAAACCGCTCCACCAGCGGGATGACCAGGTTCATCAGGACGTCTTTGATGGAGGTGGTGGCCCGCCCGCCCAGCAGCTGGCAGGCCAGCGGCACCGCGACGAACAGCAGCAGCGGGGGCATCACCATCGTCGCGAACAGCCCGCGCATCCGGACCGCGCACACGGCCAGCACGCAGCCGAGCACATACATCGCCGAGAACGTGCCGGTCGGGTAGGTCTCGCCCCCGAGCCCGTCGATCACGAACCCCACCGCCGTCGCGCCCGCGGCCAGCGCGATCGCGGCCCAGGCGGGGATGCCGGGCACCGAGGGCAGGATCGAACGTTGCGGCGCGGGCACCCGGGGTCGCGCACGTTGGGAAGCAGCCACCCTATGACACTAACTGCACATCGGCCCGGCGGGCGCTACGGCACGGAGAACTCAGACGCGATCCTCCGCGTCGGCGAAGGCCACGACCCGCGGCCTGGTCTCGGTGCGCCGGATTGCCGGGAGCTCCTGATCGGCGATGCCGAGATCGTGCATCCGGCGCGCGGTGACCAGCACCCGCGACTCCACCGAGCCCACCGTGGCGTTGAAAGCCGCTACGGCCTTACCGAGATTCACGCCGAGAGTGTCGAGGTGTTCGGCCACTTTGCCGACCCTGGTGTAGAGCTCCTTGCCCAATTGCTGCACCGTTGCCATATCGCGCGAGAGCGCCTCCTGACGCCAGCTGAACGCGACCGTGCGTAACAGCGCGATGAGCGTAGTGGGGGTTGCCAGGATCACGTTCCGGCCGAACGCGTACTCGAGCAGGCCCGCGTCGGTGGTGAGCGCGGCGTCGAGGAAGGGGTCACCGGGGACGAACAGCACCACGAACTCCGGCGCCGGGTCGAAGGCGGCCCAGTAGGCCTTGTCGGCGAGCTGGTCGACGTGGGCGCGCAGCTGCTTGGCGTGCCGGGCGAGCAGTTGGTCGCGCCCGGCCGGGTCCTCGGTGGTGGCGGCGTCGAGATAGGCCGTGAAGGGGACTTTCGCGTCGACCACGATGTGCCTGCCTCCGGCCAGGCGCACCACCAGGTCGGGCCGCACCGCTGCGCGGTCGTCACCGCCTCGGCGGTGGACCTGGGTGTCGAAATCGCAGTGCCTTGTCATCCCGGCCAGTTCGACGACGCGTTCGAGCTGGATCTCGCCCCAGCGGCCGCGGATCTGCGGCGCCCGCAGCGCCGCGACCAGCTGACCGGTCTGATCGGAGAGCCGATGCGAGGTGCGCTGCATCCCCGCGACTTGCTCGCGCAGCCCCGAATACGCGTCGATCCGATGATGCTCGACCTGCCGGATCTGCTGTTCCAGCGCGCCGACCGCCGCCCGCAGCGGATCGACCAGGGCGCCGACCGCGGCCGAATGCCTGCGCGCCGCGTCCTCGTTGGCCGCGTGCAGCGACTGCTGCAGCAACCGCTGATTGTCACCGGCCGCCGCGAGCCGGGCCTCCGCGGCGGCGGCGCGCTGCCCGCCCCTGGCGGCACGGCCCAACCAGCCGAGACCGAAGCCTGCGGCGAAAACCAGGACGAGCGCGACGAGCATCGAAGCGGTCATAGCGGCGATAGTGCCCGAGGCCACCGACAAACTCGCAATCGACGGGCAACTCCGGCGCGGCGCCACGCCGGGAAATCACATCGCTGTAGTGCGTCGATTGAATTCTGTCGGGGGTGTGCCCTACGGTTCGCGGCATGCGGATCCTGCACACCTCCGACTGGCACATCGGGCGCACCTTTCACGGTGTCGACCTGCTGGCCGATCAGGCGTGGGTGCTCTCTGCCGTCGCCGAACTCGTCACCGCCGAAGCGGTGGATGTCGTAGTGGTTCCGGGCGATATCTACGACCGCTCCATTCCCAGCGCCGACGCCATCACCGTCTGCAACCGCGGTTTCGAGGCGATCCGGGCCGCGGGCGCGACGATCGTCGCCACCTCGGGCAATCACGATTCGCCCGCACGCCTCGGCGCGGGTGCCAGTTTCGCCGCCGCGGGCGGGTTGCACCTGTGCACCAGGGTCGCCGACGCCGACCGTCCCGTCCTGCTCGCCGACGCCGACGGCGAGGTGGCCTTCTACGGCATCCCGTATCTCGAGCCGGAGATCACCCGAGCCGAACTCGGTGTGCCGCAGGCACGTTCGCACGCCGAGATCCTCGCTGCCGCGATGGCGCGGATCAATGCCGACCGCGCCACCCGGCCGGGTGTGCGGTCGGTGGTGCTCGCGCACGCGTTCGTGGTCGGGGGCGAGGCCACGGGTTCGGAGCGTTCCATCTCGGTGGGCGGGGTGGAGACCGTACCCATGTCGGCCTTCGACGGCATCGACTATGTGGCGCTGGGACATCTGCATTCGCCGCAGACGCTCGCGGAATCGGTGCGCTACAGCGGTTCCCCGCTGCCGTACTCCTTCGGCGAGAACTCCCATCGAAAGGCGGTCTGGATCGTCGACCTCGACGCGCGCGGCCTGGCCGCGGTGCGCAGGCACGATCTTCCGTTGGTGCGTGGCCTGAGCAGGCTCACCGGCACGCTCGACGAGCTGCTCACCGCCGCCGAATTCGCCTTCGCCGAGCCGCATTACGTGTCTGCGACACTCACCGACAGCAAGCGTCCGGTGGACCCGATGCGGCAGTTGCGCGAACGGTTCCCGCATGCCGTACACGTGGAATGGCAACGCCCGGAGGGTAATCCGGAGCTGCGCTATCGCGAGCGGGTGCACGGGCGCCGCGACACCGAGGTGGCGGCGAGTTTCCTGACCGATGTTCGTGGTACGCCGAGCAAGGGGGAGATGGCATGGGTGGAGCGGGCATTGGCCGCGGCGGTGCGCGAGTCCGATCCGGTCCGGGTGGGGTCCGGCGACGACGAGCAGCCGGAGCTGACGGCGTGAAGACCCGGCGCGCCGACCTGTCCGGCGGTGCCGCGTGAGGTTGCACCGGCTCGAACTCACCGCCTTCGGCCCGTTCGCCGAGACCACCGTGGTCGATTTCGACGCGCTCGGCGCCGACGGGCTGTTCCTGCTGCACGGGCACACCGGCGCGGGCAAGACCACGGTGCTCGACGCCATCGCCTTCGCCCTCTACGGGCGTGTCCCCGGTGCGCGTGGCGAGAGCAAACGCCTGCACTCCGACCACGCCGACGCCCAGACCCCGCCCCGGGTGAGCCTCGAGGCCACCCTCGGTGCCCGGCGGCTGCGGCTGACCCGCACCCCGGAGTTCGAGCGGCCCAAGCTACGTGGCACCGGCACCAGGATCGAACCGGCCAAGGCCACGCTGACCTGGCTCGACGGCAGCGGCGAGAACCTCTCGCGGATCACCGATATCGGCGACGAGGTGCTGCGGCTGCTCGGCATGAGCGCCGACCAGTTCTTCCAGGTCGTGCTCCTGCCGCAGGGCGATTTCGCGCGGTTCCTGCGCGCCGAGAACGAGGACCGCGAGAAGCTGCTCGAAAAGCTCTTCGACACCCAGCGTTTCGGCACCGCCGAACAGTGGCTGGCCGAGCGCCGCCGCACCGCGGGCGCCGCGCTGGAGACCCATCGGCAGGGGATCGACCGCCTGATCACCATGGTCGGCATGGCCGGTGGGTATCAGGGCTCGGAGTCGGTCGAGGTGCGCGATGCCGTGGTCTGGTCGCAGGAGCTGCTCGCGACCGCGCGCGCCGAACTCGCCGAATCGAACACCGTCACCGACCTGCGCCGCGAGGAATCCGCCGCGGCCCGCGCCGAAGCCGAGGAACAGCGCCGCGTCACCGAGCTGCGCACCCGCCGCGCCGCCGCCGAAACCGAACTGGCCGCCTACACCGCCGCCGCACCCCGCCGCGCCGAGCGGCAACACGAACTCGACCAGGCCCGCCGCGCCGAGCCGGTCGTCCACGCCATCGACGAGGCCCGCTCCGCCGTCCGCACCCTCCGCCGCGCCGAATCCGCCACCCACACCGCCGCCACCACCCTCGCCGCCCACCTCACCGCCCCCGAGGCCGCCGACATCAGCGGCGTCGACCTGCTGGCCACCGTCGCCGAGCAGGTGGACGAGGTGCGTGATGTCGTGGGCGACCTCGATGCCGCCGTCAGCGGGTGGAACGGACTGCTCGGTGTGCTCGCCGAGGTGCGGGCCGACGCTACGACGGCCGAGCAGCTGACTGCCGATCTCGCGGCGCGCGAGCGGGAGGCCGCGCGGCTCACCGCACGGGCGGGGGAACTGGGGCGGCGGCGGACCGAACTGCCGGTCGCCCTCGCCTCGGCGCAGGAGCAGTTGCGTGAGGCCACCGACGCGGCGGCCGCACTGCCCGGGATACGCAATGAGCTCGCCAAGTGGCAGGACTCGGCGGCCGCGGCGGTCGAGATCGCCCGGCAGCGCCCGGCGCTGGACCGGGCGCAGGGGGAGTTCGACGCCGCGCGGCGCACGCACCTCGATGCCCGCGAGCGGGTGCTCGACCTGCGCGCCCGGCGGCTGGCGGGGATGGCCGCCGAGCTCGCGGGGGCACTCGTCGTCGGCGCGCCGTGCACGGTGTGTGGTTCGGCCGAGCATCCCCAGCCCGCGCGGCCCACCGACGACGCGGTGTCCAAGGACGCCGAGGACGCGGCCGCCGCCGCCGAACAAGCCGCCGAAGTGGCCCGCGACCGGATCGCCGAGCGGATCGGCGCCATCGAACGCGAGATCGAGGCCCTGATCGCCCGCGGCGGCGACACCGACCCCGTCGCCCTGGCCGACGCGGTCCGCGCCGCCACCCACCGCTTCACCGACACCGCCGACACCGCCGAGCGCGTCCCCACCCTCACCACCCGCCTCGACACCCTGCGCGGCGAGGAAACCCGGCTCAACGACGAGTCCCGCGATATCGACGCCCGCCTCGGCACCACCACCGCCACGATCACCGCCACCCGCACCCGCCTGGACGAACTCACCCAGCGCCTGCGCACCGCCGCCGGCGCCGACCGCACCCTCGAGGCCCGCGTCACCCGCCTCGAATCCCTCATCACCGCCGCCACCGCCCTGCGCACCGCCCGCACCGAGGAATCCGCCGCCCGCGCCGCCGTCCACCGCATCGCCACCCGCGTCGAAAATCTCGCCCGCGCAGCAGGTTTCGTCCCCGAGGGCTTCGAGCAAGAGCGTTCCCCGCTGGAGTCGAGCCCGGCCACGAACGAGACGCCCGGCGCCCCGCCCGCAAACTCGCCCGCCAGTTCGGCACAGGCATGTGCCACCGACGGCGCGGCGACTCGAGCACGTGGCACCGTCGATGCCACCGCGCGTGGTGCCGACGACGTGACGGCGCGTGGTGCCGAGGACGCGATGGCGCGTGGCGCCGACGACGCCGATCGGCCCGGAGCCGCCATCGAGGGCGACGAGGCCGAATCCGCTTCGGGCCCCGGGGAATCCGGTCGGTCCACGAATGCCGAGTCCGAATCGCTCAGCCTGTTCGACCTCTTCGGCGAGGACTCCACCGGCGACACGACCGCCGACCCGGAACCCGCGACGCCCCGCGACGATATCGCCCTGCTCACCGCGTACGCTCAGGTCGTCACCGCGGTCGCCCGGACCGCGCGGCAGCAGGCGGATATCGAGGCCGAACTCACCGCCGCGGACCGGGCGCGGGCCCACGCCGAGACGGTGCTCGCCGAACCGCAGATCAAGGCGGTGGCCGGGCAGCTGCCCGGTGACCTCGCCGAACTGGAACAGCGGTTCGCGCAGGCGCAGACCGCGCTGAACACGGCGGTGGCCGCGCAGTCCGCGGCGGCGGAGCGGGTGGCCCAGCTCGAGCGACTGGGCACCCAGCTGTGGGGTGAGGTCGAGCGGATCGCGCCGGAGCAGCGGGCCTATGACGAGCTGGCCGGGCTGGCCGATGTGGTCGCCGGGCGGGGCGAGAACAATCGCCGGATGTCGTTGCGCTCGTATGTGCTCGCGGCGCGGCTGGAGGAGGTCGCGGTGGCGGGTTCGCTGCGCCTGCGCCGGATGTCGGGTGGCCGTTACGAGCTCGTGCACTCGGACAAGGCGGGGCCGCGGGGTCGCCGTGGTGGGCTCGGCCTCGATGTCCGCGACGACTACACCGGCGCCGTGCGCTCCGCGAAGACCCTGTCCGGTGGCGAAACCTTCATGGCCTCCCTCGCCCTTGCCCTCGGCCTGGCCGATGTGGTCGCCGCCGAATCCGGCGGCGTCGTCCTGGACACCCTGTTCATCGACGAGGGCTTCGGCAGCCTCGACGCCGACACCCTCGACGCCGTCATGGGAGTCCTCGACGAACTCCGCGCCGGCGGCCGCGTGGTCGGCGTCGTCAGCCACGTCGACGAGATGCGCCAACGCATCCCCAGCCGCCTCCACGTCCTGCGCGGCCGCACCGGCTCCCGCCTCGAAGCCACCGTCGCGTAACCGCGGGGCTTCCGTGACTACGCCACCACGGGTTCCGGGCGCGGGATCGGGGTGAAACCGGGCAGCCACCGGTCCACGAACGGGATCATCAGCTGAATGAGCGGGCCGATGCCGAAGGCGTAGACCAGTGTCGCGATGCCGACGGTGCCGCCCAGGAACCAGCCGGTGGTGAGCACCGTGGCCTCGATGCCGGTGCGGACCGACCAGACCGGCCACCCGGTCCGCGCGACCAGTCCAGTCATCAGTCCATCACGCGGTCCCGGACCCATACCGGCCCCGATGTAGAGCACGGTCGCCGCCGCGTTGACGACCACCGCCACCAGCATCGACAACCCTTGCACCCACAGCCCGCGCACCTCGGGGATCAGCCACAGCCCCACGTCGACGGCGATCGCGATCACCACCACATTGCTCACCGTGCCCAGCCCCGGTCGCTGCCGCAGCGGAATCCAGGCCAGCAGCACCGCGAGGCCGGTCAGCGCGGTGACCACGCCGAAACTCAGCGGCACGTGCGCGGCGACCCCCTGATGGAAGACGTCCCACGGATCGAGCCCGAGACCGGCCCGGATCATCACCGCCATCGACGTCCCGTACAACCACAGCCCGGTATACAGGGCGACCAGACGACGAGTGAGCATGCCACTCAGCATCCGGTCCGACTGGACCTTCAGAAAGAGCCACTCGGCGAATACTGGCCTGATGGATCGCTCACTGTTCGTGCGTGAGCAGCCACCGCTTCGCCTCGAGCCCCCACCGGAAACCGCCGAGCTGCCCACCGATCCGCAGCACCCGATGACACGGCACGAACAGCGCCGCCGCATTGCGCGCGCAGGCATTGGCCGCGGCCCGCGTCGCCGCCGGACGGCCGGCCAGCCCGGCGAACTCGGTGTAGGTCACCGGCTCACCGGCGGGCACCTTGCGCAGGATGTCCCACGCGTGGGTGAGGAATTCCCCCGAGTGCTGCCGCACGGGGATCGCGTCGATCGCCGTCAGGTCACCGGCGTGATAGTCGAGCACGGCCCGGGTCACGGCACCGAGGGAGTCCCGGCGCCGCAGCTCGGCAGGCCGCAGGCTCGCGTGGATGACGGTGGTGAGGTCGGTGGGATCACCGGTCCAGCCGGAGGCCAGTACGGCCCCGTCGGCATCGACGATCGCGGTGAAGGGACCGATCGGGGTGGTGAAGGTGGCGATATCGGCGGAACGAACAGGGTTGGTGGTCATGGTTTTTCGCTTCCGGTCGCGGGGATGACGCCGCGCTCGACGAGCGCCGTCTTCCACAGATGCATGGACAGATACGAGCGCCACGGCGCCCAGCGGGTGGTGTGGTCGAGGTCGACCCCGGCCAGCAGCGCGCCCTGGCGCACCACCAGATCGGTGTCGAGCAGGATGTCGGGGTCGGCGAGCAGCCGCATGGTGACGTAGTCGGCCGTCCACGGCCCGATCCCGGCCAGAGTGAGCAGGTCGCGGCGCAGATCGGCCGCGGTGCGCCCGGCGTGCAGGGCCAGCTCACCGTCGGCGATGGCGCGGGCGGCGGCCACGATCGCGGCGACCCGCCGGGCCGGGCCGGTGAGGATCTCGGCGCCCTGCTCGGCGATCGCCTCGGCGGTGGGGAACAGTCGCGGTGCCGGGCCGTCGATCCGCTCGCCGAGCGCGTCGACCAGCCGCGCGGTGTGCGTGGCGGCGGCGCGCACCGAGATCTGCTGTCCGATCATGGTGCGCAGCAGCAACTCCGGGCCGTCCGGGCAGCCGGGCACCCGGATGCCCGGCGACCAGCCCGCCCGGCTCGCCGGGCCCGCGGCGTCGGTGTCGACGCCGAGCGCCTCGTCGATGCCGAGCGGGTCGGCGTCGAGGTCGAGCAGGTGCCGCACCCGCGCGACCGTCGGGGCCAGATCGCGCATATCGCGCAACGCGAGCTCGGCGCGCACGTGGCCCGGACGCAACGACAGCCGGACCGTCGCGTATCCGTGCGGGGTGCGCAGGCTGCGGGTGTAGACGCCGTCGTCGAACAGTTCCATCCCCGGCACCGTGTGGGCGGACAGGAACCAGCCGAGCCACGCCGTGTCCAGGGGTTCCCGGTACGGCAGGCGCAGCGTCAGCAGCCCGGGCACGCCCGGAACGACGACATCGTTGCGTGCCGAGGCCCGCAGTTCGCCGCGCATCGTCGTCGGGCTGACGGCGAACACCTCGCGCACGGTGTCGTTGAACTGGCGGATGCTGGCGAACCCGGCCGCGAAGGCGATATCCGACATCGGCATCTCGGTGGTCTGGATGAGCAGCCGCGCGGTGTGTGCGCGGTGTGCCCTGGCCAGCGCGAGCGGTCCGGCACCGAGTTCGGTGGTGAGCACCCTGGTGAGCTGACGTTGCGAGTAGCCCAGCGTCGCGGCCAGCCCGGGCACCCCGCCGCGTTCGACCACCCCGTCCCCGATCAGCCGCATGGCGCGCGCGGCGAGGTCGGCGCGGACGTTCCACAGCGGGGAGCCGGGCGCGGCGTCGGGCAGGCAGCGGCGGCAGGCCCGGTAACCGGCCTGCTGGGCGGCCGCCGCCGTGGGTAAGAAGCAGACATTGGCCCGTTTGGGGGTGATCGCCGGGCACGAGGGCCTGCAGTAGATGCCGGTCGTGCGCACCGCGGTGAAGAACTGCCCGTCGAAACGGGAGTCCCTGGTCGACACCGCGCGGTAGCAGCGTTCGAAGTCCAATGCCGTGATCGTCACGGGTTCCACAGTGTCAGCACGGAGGCGTCGACGCTAGCGGAAATCAGCCACATACCCCCGAGGGGGCGCGGACCGGTGCCGAGCCGGTCAGCAGCAGCGATTGGTGGGGTTGCGGTCGGCTTCGGCGTAGCGTTCGCGCCAGTAGTCCCGTTCCGAGGCGATCGGCTCGCCCGGGTGGGTGCGCCTGCGATGCTCGACGTACCGGCGGTAGTCCTGACCACCGTTGATCGCGCTGTACCACCAGGCCACCCCGCGCGCCGCCGACCGCAGCCACGCCCAGCCCGCGGCCACGACAGACCCGGGGGAGTGGCCGCGGGCCGCCCTCACGACACGTGCGCCGATCCGGGCGCGCTCACCTTGCCCTCGGCGATGAGCGCGTCCCACTCCTTCTGCACGTCCTTCTCCGCCGAGGTGGCCAGGAAGCCGCTGGGCGAGAAGATCTTCGACGGCTGCTCCTCGGACTCGGTGCTCGACACCGTCCCCGAGCGGATCGCCTTGAGACACACATACGCGCCGACCACGGTCACGATCAGCACCAGCACCGCGAACACGATGGACAGCGTGCCCTGGATGAAGGTGTTGCGGATGGCCGTCTCCACCTGCTCCGGCGTCTTGGCCGTCAGACAGCCCTTGCCCGCGTCCTTGGCGGCCTGGCACAGGCTGTGCTGCTTCCAGTAACCGAGCTTGGGATCGGCGGAGAAGATCTTCTGCCAGGACGCGGTCATCGTGACGATCAGGTCCCAGACCAGCGGCACGCCCGGAATCCACGCCCACTTCCACTGCCCGCGTTTGACGATGATGGTGAGCACCACCGTCAGCGCGATCGCGGCCAGCAGCTGGTTGGCGATACCGAACAGCGGGAACAGTGCGTTGATACCGCCGAACGGATCGTTGACACCCATCAGCAGCACGCTGCCCCAGCCCGCCACCACCAGCAGCGAGCACACCCACGCGCCGACCCGCCAGGACGGGTCCTTGAACTTGCGGAAACCGCCGCCGAAATTGCCCAGCGCGTCCGACACCAGGAACCGCGCCACGCGAGTACCCGCGTCGATGGTGGTGAGGATGAACAGCGCCTCGAACATGATCGCGAAGTGGTACCAGAACGCCTTCATCGACTCACCGCCGAGGAACTGGTGGAACACCTCGGAGATACCGACCGCCAGCGTCGGGGCGCCACCGGTGCGCGAGATGACCGAGTTCTCGCCGACATCGGCCGCCGCGTCGGCGAACAGCTCGGGCGTGGCGGGCGGGCCGCTCAGGCCCAGCGAATTGGTGTAGGCCGCAGCGGTTTCCGGTGTGTTTCCGGTGAGCCCGCCCGGCGCGTTCATACCGAAGTACAGGTGCTGGTCGATGATCGAGGCGGTGATGATCGCCATCACCGCGACGAACGACTCCATCAGCATGCCGCCGTAGCCGATCATCCTGGCATTGGACTCCTTGGCCATCAGCTTGGGCGTGGTGCCCGAGGAGACCAGCGCGTGGAAACCCGACAGCGCACCGCAGGCGATGGTGATGAACAGGAACGGGAACAGGCTGCCCGCGAACGCCGGACCCGTACCGCTGTGCGCGAACTCGGAGACCGCGGGCGCCTTCAGCACCGGCATCGTGATCAGGATGCCCGCCGCCAGCAACACGATGGTGCCGACCTTCATGAACGTCGACAGATAGTCGCGCGGAGCCAGCAGCAGCCACACCGGCAGCACCGAGGCGAAGAAACCGTAGGCGATCAGGCACCAGGCGATGGTGGTGCGCGAGAGGGTGAACCAGTCGGTGCCCCACTCGGTCTCCGACACCATGCCGCCACCGACGATCGCCGCCAGCAACAGCGCGATACCGATCGCGGAGACCTCACCGACCTTGCCCGGCCGCAGATACCGCAGATACACACCCATGAACAGGGCGATCGGGATGGTCATCGCGATGGAGAACACACCCCACGGGCTCTCACCCAGCGCGTTGACGACCACCAGCGCCAGCACCGCCAGCAGGATCGTCATGATGGTCAGGATCGCCACGATCGCGGCCACACCACCGACGGTGCCGAGCTCGTCGCGCGCCATCTGCCCGAGACTGCGCCCACGGCGCCGCGTCGAGGCCCACAGCACCAGATAGTCCTGCACCGCACCCGCGAAGACGACACCGACGATGATCCAGATGGTGCCCGGCAGATACCCCATCTGCGCGGCCAGCACCGGACCCACCAGCGGCCCGGCCCCGGCGATGGCGGCGAAATGGTGCCCGTAGAGCACCCGCCGGTCCATCGGCATGAAATCCTTGCCGTTGTCGTAGATCTCGGCGGGCGTGGCCACGTCGTCACGCGGCTTGGTGATCTTCCATTCGATGAATCGCGCGTAGAAGCGGTAGGCGATGATGTAGGTACACACCGCCGCGATCACGATCCACACCGCGTTCACCGACTCGCCGCGCACGAAGGCCACCACGGTCCAGGCGATGGCGCCGAGCACGGCGATCCCCGCGAACACGGCCTTCTTGGCCGGGGTGATCGGCGTGCGGTCGACGAGACCGACCGGAGGAAGATCCGGCTCGGTCCGCAGATACTCGATGGTCGCCATTGACTCACTCCTCGAACGCGCAGAGCCTCGGGTGGAACATCGACAAGGTAGCGGATCGGCAGTACCGATCGAGCGGGATCTCCGGCCTCGCGGCCAAGATGAAATTTTGTTCAGGGCTTGTTGGAGCGCTGGCGCGCTCGAGTTCGCGCCCTTTGGGCGGTCCCGTCGATCAGGCGCCGTGGCTCGCTCCTTCGTCGCGTACGCCAC
>NZ_JBSGDP010000075.1:0-28396 GCF_053602435.1 Nocardia sp. NPDC004415 | reverse complement strand
GCCGGGCCGAAAGGGCCTGGCGCACCCCGTTTCTCAGTCGACCAGGCTGGTGGCGCGGGCGCCGACGCCCGCGGTCATGGCGGTGAAGCCCGCGCGCAGGTGCTTGCCGAGGGCCAGCTCGACGACCGGGCTGAGCCAGCCCGCGAGAGTGAACCGGGATTCGTAGCGGCAGCGGTCCGGGCCCAGCGGCACCACGGTGTGCGAGCGCAGGCTGTGCAGCGCGCCCAGCGGCACCGGCTTCATCGCGTAGCTGAACTCGCTGCCGGGGGTGTGGGTACGGATCCACTCGCGCTGCGGGCGGCGGTTGCCGCCGAGCTGCACCCGCATGTCGATCGGCGTGCCGGGCTCCAGCGTGCTGGCCGCCTCGAAGCAGAAGGTGTTCCATTCGCCGTAGCGATCGAAGTCGGTGAGCACCTCCCACACCTTCGCGGCGGGTACGTCGATCTCGATCGTTTCGTCGATCACCAAGGCCATGCCTGCAAGTTAGGATATGTTCTAGTTTTCGGCAACCGGCGGTCAGGCCGGCCTGCGGCGGCGCTTGCGCAACGCGTCGATGATCACCGCGCTGGCCGCGGTCGCCGCGAACAGGCCCAGCACCGTCCTGGCCAGCGGCCACAGATTGGGGCGGTCGGCCGGGTCGGTCTCGGCGAAGACGTTCTCCACCACCGGCGCGCGGTACTCCTGCCTGCGCGAGTTCACGTCCACGGCGGTGAAGGCGATATCGGCCATCACCCCGCAGCGGGCCCGGGAGAACTCGTCGTCACGCAGTTCGCAGGAGGAGTGGATGCGCCGGTTCAGCGCCGCGTCCACCGCCCGGCGGGCCCACGGGCCCAGCGGCTCGTCGACCCGCTCGGCGTAGCGCAGCATGTCGTAGCCCAGGTCGTGGGCCTTGCAGGCGGGCTGGAACTCCGCGGGCAGGGTCACCGGCGAGGAGCAGTCGCCGTTCGGGTTCACCAGCAGGCCGTTCTGCACGGCCGGGTCGTAGCCGAACTTGAAGCCGAAATCGCGCGGGATCAGCGCGGGAGCGTCCGGATCGTCGTCGGTCAGCGCCCGCACCACCGCGGCCGCGGCGGCGTTCTCGGGCAGGTCCGGCGTGGTGCCCATGGCACCGGGGGAGGACATCACGACCGCGGCGGCCATCGCCACACCCGCGGTGCACAGCGCGACCCCGCTACGACGGCGGTGCTGGGCGGCCGGGGCCGGGGCGGGAACGGAGGCGGTGGAATCGGCGGTACGGGCACGGCGAGCGGCGGGCACCAGGCGAAGCGGGGTGTACATGGCCTCCGACGGTAAGGAGCGGGGTGCGCGGCGGGCATCCCGCTACGGACCGGTTCACGAGGGGCGCGGGCGGGTGACCCGGCGCCGGGGTCACACCAGGGTAGGGGGTCGGAATTCGCTCGTGGGTATGAGGTCCGCTGACCGGACGGTTCGTAGGCTCGCAGTCATGTCCGGACATCTGCGCCCCGCCGCGCGCCGCGTTCCCGCGCGCACCTGGTTCGACCTGGCCACGGTGCTGGTCGCGCTGATCCTCTACAGCATCGCCTGGCCGACGCTGTTCGTCACCCACGAGGTGTCGCCGGTGCTCGCGCCGCTGGTCTCGGCGCTGGCGGTGTTCCCGATCCTGCTGGTGCGGGTCAACCCGGCCCTGGGCTGGGCGATCTCCGCCGGTTCGGCGCTGCTGATCTCGCTGGGGGTCGCACCGAGCGCGGGCAACGATCTGCCGTTCGAGGTGGTGCACGTCATCGTGCTGTTCGTGCTGCTGTTCGCGGTGGCGTTGCGCTCGCCGGTGCCGATCATCGTGGTGGCCTGGCTCGCGCAGTCCATGCTGTTCGCCACCACCATGCCCGGCGCCGACACCGGGCCGGTGTGGGGCTGGGTGATCGGCTTCGGCGCGCTGGCGCTGTTCGGCTATCTGGTACGCACCGTGCTGGCCTCGCGGCGCAGGCTCGAACAGCAGGAGGAGGTCACCGAGCTGGAACGGGCGCGCCGCGCCATTCTCGAGGAGAAGGCGCGCATCGCCCGCGACCTGCACGACGTGGTGGCCCATCACATGTCCATGGTGGTGGTGCAGGCGCAGACCGCGCCGTACCGGATCGCCGATCTGGAACCGGCCGCGCGCGCGGAGTTCGAGTCCATCGGGGCGACCGCGCGCACCGCGCTCAACGAGATCCGCGGCCTGCTCGGCGTGCTGCGCAGCGACGGGCAGCTGCCCGAGCACGCGCCGCAGCCGCGCGCCGCCGACATCCCCGCGCTGTGCGCCTCGGCGCAGCGGGCCGGGCTGCCGGTGGAATGGACCGTCACCGGGGAGCTCGAGGCGGTGCCGGAGTCCACCGGGCTGGTCGTCTACCGGGTGGTGCAGGAGTCGATGGCCAATGCCGCCCGGCACGCGCCGGGCGCGCCGGTGCACGTCGCGGTCGCCGTCGGTCCGGCGCTCATCACCGTGGGCGTACACAACGGCGCCGCCGACACCGTGCCGCGTCCGGGACCCGGCGGCGGGCACGGGATCGAGGGCATGCGCACGCGGGTCGGCGCGGTCGGTGGTGAGCTCACCGCCGGCGGGCTGCCCGACGGCGGATTCGAGGTGTCGGCGCGGCTGCCGATCCCGATGGGGTAGCGGCGAAGTCCGGGGAACACGTCGCGGGCGCGCGCATTAGGGTGGTCGGGTGGCAATAACCGTTTTGATCGCCGACGACCAGGCGATGGTGCGGCAGGGCTTCGGCGCGCTGCTGAGCGCCCAGCCCGATATCAGCGTCGTCGGGGACGCGCCCGACGGGAAGGTCGCCGTCGCCGAGGCCAAGCGGCTGCGCCCCGATGTGGTCCTGATGGACGTGCGCATGCCGCAGATGAACGGACTCGACGCCGCCCGTGCCATTCTCGCCGCCGGATTCGAACCGCCGGTGCGGGTGCTCATGCTCACCACCTTCGACATCGACGACTACGTCTACGAGGCACTGAGCCTGGGCGCGAGCGGTTTCCTGCTCAAGGACGCCCCCGCCGAGGAACTCGTGCGCGCGGTGCGGGTGGTCGCCGACGGGGAGGCGCTGCTGGCCCCGACCATCACCCGCAGGCTCATCGCCGATGTCACCCGCAGGCGCAACACCGTGCGCACCCCCGCCGCGCCCGCGCTGGGCGCGCTCACCCCGCGCGAACGCGAGGTGCTGGAACTGGTGGCCAAGGGGCTGTCGAACACCGAGATCGCGGCCGCGCTGTTCGTCGCCGAACAGACGGTGAAAACCCATGTCTCCAAGGTCTTCTCGAAGCTCGATCTGCGCGACCGCGCCCAGGCCGTGGTGCTGGCGTATGAATCCGGCCTGGTCGTCCCCGGCTGAGCGGGCCCGCTCAGCCCGGGCAGACACCGCCGGTCAGGTTCGGCAGGTGCCGCGACAGCAGCAGCGCCAGGCTGTCGAGCAGGGCGGTGGTGTCCTCGAAGGTGCCCGAATCCGCCTGGGCCGCAATGGCGACCGCGAGTCGGCCGCTGCCGACGGGTACCAGGCCGAACTGGCGCACCGTGTAGACGCCGGTGTCGTCGTCGGGGCCCCAGCCGCCCTTGAACTCGGTGTCGTCGAGCAAGCCCAGACCCCACGCCTGATCCGGGGTGATCTCGCCCATCAGCGCGGTGACGATCTCGGTGTGCGGCAGGCACGGCAGCCGCGAGGCGAAACGCACCTGATTGGCCAGCGACCACTCGGTGCCGCCGAACGCGGTCTCGTCGATATCGGTGTGCACCACCTTGCCCGACGGGAGCTGTCCGCCCTCGTCGAGGATCTGCTCGACGGCCGCGCGCGCCTCGGGGGCGTCACCGAGGGATTCCCACAGGCCCTCGGCGGCGTCGTTGTCCGACACCGTGATCGCGGCGCGCACCATCTCGAAGATCGACTGGTTCTGGTCGTGGCGCAGCGCGGCGATGGCCAGCGGGACCTTGATCGTGGACCAGGCGATGCCGGTGGTCCAGTCGCCGAAGATCGTCATCCGGCCACCGCCCACGGGCATCAGGGCCATCCCCACCTGCCCGGGCAGCTGCGCCTGCAACTGGGTGAACTCCGCGGCCAGCGAATCGGGCAGCACGATCGACAGACCGGGGTCCCAGGCGTCACCGCTGTCGACGGTGACCGTCGGCGCGCTCATCGGCGTCGCCGTGCCAGGGACGGAACACGAGACGGACAGCGCGGCCGCAGCCACCACCGCCGTGGACAGCGCCAGCCTGCGACAGGCAGCCGCCGTTGCGGTCGACCTCACCACCGAATCCTCCCCACCACCCACTGCGCGTCGGCGCCCTGCTCCGGCGGTGCAAACTACTCGTCGAGCGCGCCCGGACGATACCGGACGCATGTCAGCCAGTTTCGCCGATTTACGGCGAGAATTCGAATGACCGTGGTCACGCCGCCGCGCGGGTGCCATGCTGGTCCGCCACGGAGGCCGGAAGGGGGTCGCAGTGCACGACATCGGTGAGGTGTTCGCCGGGTTCACCATCGAGCGCATGCTCGGCCAGGGGGGCATGGGAACGGTGTATCTGGCGCGGCATCCGCGCCTGGACCGGTTGACCGCGCTCAAGCTGCTCAACCGGGATCTGTTCGCCGACGAACGGATTCGCGCCCGCTTCGAACGGGAGGCCGATCTCGCGGCCGGGCTGGACCATCCCGGGATCGTCACGGTGTTCGACCGGGGGACCGAGGGCGAGCAGCTGTGGATCAGCATGCAGTACGTCGACGGGGTGGACGCCGCCACCGTCGACCCGATGACGCTGCCGCCCGAACGGGCCGTGCAGATCATCGAGGGCGTGGCCGACGCGCTGGACTACGCGCACGGGCGGGGCGTGCTGCACCGCGACGTGAAACCGGCCAACATCCTGTTGGCCCGCTCCAGCGGCGGCCAGGGGGAGCGGGTGTTCCTCACCGACTTCGGGATCGCGCGCCTGCGCGCCGATTCCACCCACCTCACCCAGCAGGGCATGTTCACCGCGACCCTGGCCTACGCCTCGCCCGAACAGATGACCGGCGCCGAACTCGACCACCGCTCCGACCAGTATTCCCTGGCGTGCAGCCTGTACTGGATGTTCACCGGCATCGCGCCCTTCGACTCACCCGACCCCAACGAGATCATCCGCGGCACCCTCTACCTCCCGCCACCCCCACTCGCCCTGCGCCGCACCGGCCTGCCCCCCGCCATGGACGCGGTCCTGGCCGCCGCCATGGCCAAACACCCCGCCGCCCGCTTCGACTCCTGCACCGCCTTCGCCACCGCCTGCCGCCAGGCCCTCACCAACACCCCACCGTCCCTCCCACGCCCCTCGGGCCCACCCGCCGGCTACTACCCCCCGGCAGCGCCCTATCCGCCCCAGGGCCAACCGGTCCCACCACCGGTCCAGCCGCCGGTCGTGCCGGGCCAAGTCCTGCCCTCAGGTCGGCCGCCCGTCGCGCCCCAGACCCAAGTCCCGCCGCCGGGTCAGCCACCCTTCGCGCCGCACGGGCAGGTTTCGCCTCCGGTTCACCCGTCGGTGGCGCCTCACGGCCAGGCGCCCATCCCGGCACAGGGCCAGGTTCCTCCACAGGGGCAAGTCCCGCCCGCCCCGGCCTCCGTGCAGGGTCAGCCGCCGGGCGCTCCGCAGGGCCAGGGCTCGGGCGCCCCCGGCACGCCCCGAGGGCAGGTCGCGCCGCACGGGCAGGCCCCGCTTGACCCGGCTCAGGGGCACCAGTCCCGGGGCGCGCTTCAGCCTCGAGGCCAGGTCCCCGGTCACCCGGCGGCTTCGATGCCGGACGCTCCCGAGGGCGCGGCCGGGCAGGGCGCTGAGGACGTATCCGCCACGGCCGCAACCGATGTCGTGGCGATGCCGGATCTGGCCGCGCAGGAGGCCGCGAACGCGAGTGCGCGCACGGAAGTGGCCGCGCTCGCCCCGACGCCTTCTGTCGGCACCCCGGCCGACGAAAACCCGGGAACGGCCGAGGATTCCGATGACACACCGGCCGGACAGGATTCAGACCCCGCGCACCTGGACAGCGCTCCGGGTGGTTGCGGTGATCCGGGAACCGGCTCGGGACAGGCTGACTCGCGGGAGCTCGACGGCCGACCGGGGGGCTCACCGGAGCTCTACGGCCGATCAGGGACTCCGCCGAAGCCGAGCGGTGATGCGTTGCAACTGGGTGCCGTAGCGCCGAAGCCGGATGGTGATGCGTCGGAATCGGGTGCCGTAGCGCCGAAGTCGGATGGTGATGCGTCGCAATCGGGTGCCGTAGCGCCGAAGCCCGGTGGTGACGGATCGCCACCAGGCGCCGTCCGCGCCGTACCGGGCTCGGGTGACGCTCACCCGGGCGATGCCCAAGTCATCTCCGGTGAGGCTCGACCAGGGTCGGTGCCACCAGGTCCGGCGGGTCGACCGGGTGACGCTTCGGCAGGTGGGCAGGACGGCCATGCACACGGTGCGGGTGACGCGTCCCCCGCGGCAGACCGAACGCGGGGACCCGGCGCTGTCTCGCCGGGCAACGGGCCGGGCGCTCCCGGGATGGCCGGTGGGCGGGGGGCTCCGGAGGGCCCGCCGACCGGGGGGCTGCCGATGCTGCCGCCCGGGCACGGGCCGTGGGCGGGTCCGCCTCGGCGGCCGGTGAAGCCGGGGTTGTCGGTGGTGCACCGGCTCGGCTGGCTGACCTTGGCGATGCTGGTGCTCGCCCTGCTGGCGCTGGTGGTCGCGCTGGTGGTCGTGGTGCTGCCCGATGACGAGGAGGACGCGGCGGCGAGTTCGGGGGGCGGTATGCCGTCGAGTTCGGAGTCGAACGACCGGGAGTTCGACGCGGGGGCGCTGGCGCCGAGCAGGCGGACCTTTCCGACGCTGGTGCCGCAGGGTGCGGTGACGGAGGGGCTGGGGTATCGGGGGGCGCGCTGTGTGGCGGTGCGGGATGTCAGCGAGCTGGAGTGGAAAGAGCCCGCGCTGCAATGGAATCCGATCGCCGCGGGCTGGCAGTGCGAGCGCACCGACAACGCGTCGGGGCCGGTGAGCTACCTGGTGCTCGAGTACGCGAGCCCGGCGCTGGCACGGTCGGTGGTCGGCGCGCTGCCGGGTGCGGCCAGATACGAGGGAGACAAGGACGGTGTGCCGTTCCAGTTGCGCCGCTGGGTGGTCGGCGATCCGGGCAATTCCCGCGTCCAGACCGCGCACCAGGTGCTGAGCTTCCCCGAGGACGAGGATCGCGCGAATTACCTGGTGGCGGTGAGCCGCCGGGGCAGCAGCGGCCGCGACGGCGCCCCGCGCCCCACGGCGCAGGACGAGGTGGTCGCGTGGTGGGAGGAAGTCCCGCTGTAGAGAAAACGGCGGCACCCGCGCGATGCGGGTGCCGCCGTTCAAGGTGAGGCTCAGTCGACGGCGAGCGCCGCGATGATCGGCATCCGCGCCGCGCGCACCGCGGGCGGGATCGAGCCGAGCAGCGCCAGCACCAGCGCGACCACGCCGTAGACGACCAGGATCGGACTCGCCTGGTAGACGATGTCGATGGTCATCGCGTGCCCGATCGCGACCGTGGCCAGATACTGCACGGCCGCGCCGATCACCAGCCCGATCACCGCGCCGACGATGCCGATCCCGGCGGCCTCGGCCAGCACCGACCGCAGCAGGAACTTGCGGTTGGTACCCATGGCGCGCAGCACCCCGAGTTCACGCCGCCGCTCCAGCACCGACAGCATCAGCGTGTTGAGCAGCGCCACCGTGGCCACCAGCACGACGATCCACAGGATCATGGTGCTCATCGCCGAGCCCTGCTCCACACTCGACGAGATCGCCGCGAGCATGTCGGCACCCCGGTCGACGTGGATCGCCTCGGGCACCGCCGCGCGCACCGCGGCCTGCACGGCCTGCGGGTCGGCGCCGGGCGCGAACTGCACCGACAGGATGGTCTCGCCGGGCCGCTGATACCACTCGCGCATCTGGTCCAGGCTCATCATCACCACGCCCGACACCGCGGTGAAGTACGGAATCACCTGCAGCACAGGTACGGTCCGCTCACCCGAGGGGGTCGGCATGGTGATCTCGTCGCCCGCGGTGAGCTTCATCGACCGGGCCACATCGCGGGTGATCACCACCCCTTCGCCGCGCGCCATCTTGGCGATCACGTCGGGGGTCACCGCGCCGAGCCGGGACTCGTCGGCCCTGGGCTGATAGCCCTGCAGCATCACCCGGCCGCTGCCGATCGTCGCGAACGCCATCTGCGCGGGCTGCACCCGCTCGACACCGGGCACCGCCGCCACCGTGGCGGCGAGGTCGGCGGGCAGCACCGGACCGGTCGGGAACTGCTCGGCCGGGCTGGGGCTCACATACAGGTCGGTGTCGTCGAGATTCTCGAACGACTGCGTCGCCGAATCGACCATATTGCTCGACGCGCCACCCAGCGCGACCACCGCGGCCACGCCGATCATCACCGTCATGGCCGTCGCCCAGACGCGGCGCGGTGCCCGCTCCAGGGTGGTCGCGCCCAGGGCACCCGGCGCGCCGAACCAGCGCGCGATGCCCGCGGCGGCGCGCACGATCGGGCCGGTCGCGGCGAAGCACAGCATCACCGTCGCGGTCAGCGACAGCGAGATCGAGGCGAGCGAGATCCGGCCGAGGTCGAGGGCGGCCAGCACGATGGCCAGCGCGCCCAGACCCAGACCGCCCACCAGCGCCGCCCAGCGCAGAATCCGGCTGTCGGCGGCGGAATCGCCCGCCTCCACCGGGGCGAGCGCCTCGACCGGGGCCACCTTGTAGACCTGCCGCGCCGCGATGCCCGCGGCCGCCACGGTCGCCAGCACACAGGCCGCGATGGCCGCGGGGATGGCGTAGTCGGGGACCAGGAACTCGGTGCGCGCCTCCACCGACTGCACGATGGCCGCGGGCAGCCGGTCGATGGAGAACCGGCCCATGAACACGCCGATGGCCGAACCGATGATGCCGCCGATCAGGCCGAGCAGGGCTGCCTCGACCAGCAGATCACGCACCATCGGCGCGCGCTTGCCACCGATCGCGCGCAGCAGCGACAGCGTCGGCCTGCGTTGCGCCACCGCCATACTCATCGCGTTGTAGATCAGGAACGCCGACACGATCAGTGCCGCCGCCGAGGACATCAGCGTGGAATAGCGCATGATCTGGATCGCCCCGCCCGCCTGTGCGGTCCGCAGACTCGGCTCGGCGACCACCGCGCGGCCGTCCACCGCCTCGGTGAGCGCGGTGCGCAGCTTGCCGATATCGGTCCCGGGCTTCGCGATGATCTGCACCGAGTCGAGCTTGTCGACCTTGTCGGTGAGCAACTGGGCCAGCGGCAGCGGCGCGGCGACCACGTGACCGCTGTTGAGCCGGTCGACGGTCCCGGCGGGCAGCACCGCGGCCACCGTCGCCGTGCCCCAGCCGATCGGGATGCTGTCGCCCTCCTGATAACCCATGGCCGCGCCGACCAGCACGCCCTTCGGGGTGCTGATCAGCTTCGAGGTGTACTCGGCCATCGGACCGGCCAGATCGCTGCCGAGCGCGGCGATGGTCTGGTCGGCGCCGATCAGCATGGCCCGGTCGGCGCCGGTGCCGAGGGTGGCGCGCAGCATCGGCACCGCGGTGGCCACGCCGGGGGTGGCGGCGATGGCGGGCAGCATCGACTGCTCGAAGCCCGCGTCGGTGATGCCGGTGACCTCGAGCGCCGCGTCCCCGGCCAGGCCGAGGGTGAGCCGGTCGACCGAACCGGTCACCGAACCGGAGATGCTCAGCACCGCCACCAGCAGGGCCGCCGATACCGCCATCACGGCGGTCGACAGCACGGTGCGGCCGGGATGCCGGAACAGTTCACCGATATTGAACAGCCGCAACCGATCCCACGCCGCGGCGATCACGCGTCCACCCGCGGGGTCACCACGTCGTCGGCGCCGATGCGGCCGTCACGCAGGGTGACCACCCGGTCGCAGTAGGCGACCGCGCCCATGTCGTGGGTCACCATCACCACCGAATTGCCTTGCGCGGTGATCTCTCCCAGCAGGGTGAGGATGGCCTCGCCGGTCTTGGAATCCAGATTGCCGGTGGGTTCGTCGGCCAGGATCAGCGGCGGGTCCATGATCAGCGCGCGGGCCACCGCCACCCGCTGCATCTGGCCGCCGGAGAGTTCGGCGGGCCGGTGCTGGGCGCGATCACCCAGGCCGACCAGCTCCAGCAGTTCCAGCGCCCGCGGTTTGGCCTTGCGTAATCCGGTGCCGTCCAACAGCTTCGGCACCGCCACGTTCTCCCACGCCGACAGCGTGGGCAGCAGATTGAAGAACTGGAAGACGAAACCCACCTGCTCCAACCGGAACGCGGCCTGCTTGTCCTCGTCGAGGCCACCGATCTCGGTGCCGCGGAAGCGGATCGAGCCCGAATCGGGGCGGTCCAGCGCGCCGAGCAGATGCAGCAGCGTGGACTTGCCCGATCCGGACGGGCCGATGATCGAGGTGAACTGCCCCGTCTCGATGCGCAGGCTCACCTCGTCCAGAGCGCGCACCTGCTGGTCACCGACGCGATACTGCTTGACCACCTGGCTCAGCTCGAGCATCGGCGGCTGCTGCGGTGATGGCGTGTCCGGCATGTGTTGTCCCCCAGGGGTATTCGATGGGCGAATGTCAGCGCGCGAGCGCCCGGGCACGGGTAGTGTGCCCGATCACCGGGCGTGCGTCGAGAATTGCCCGCAGTGCGGGCTGCTCGGCGGCCAGTTGCAGATAGGCGTCCATCGGTGTGGCGCCGTCGATCTCGGCCAGTTCCAGCTTGACGTGCAGGTGGTTGTCCCAGCGGTTGCGCAGGGCCAGCAGCAGGCCCTCGACCCCACCGAAGAGCCGGTCCAGCTCCGGGAGTCCGTCGAACAGGCCGGGATGTTCGGGGTCGTCGGCAGCCCTGGCGAGCACGGTGTGCACGATCTCGGTGCGACGATGCTGATCGGTCCAGGTCATGAGCTTCACCTTCCGTGAGCGATGCCACTCACGCTACGGAGCGCGGCGTGGGCGGGCGTCGTGCCGCGGACCCGACTTCTTCTCCTACCCAGGTAGGAGATCGGCACCGTTCCCGGGACGATGCCGCCCGCGCACCCCGGGAGCTAGCCTTGCTACATGGAGGTGACCCACACCGTCCCCGCGACCACCGTGGGCCCGGCGAGCAGGCGCTCGGCGCTGTCGGCCCGGGTGCGGGGCCCGGTGCTGCGTTTCCGCGACGCCGCGCGCGAGCGGATGGAGGCGCTGCCGTTCGACTATCCGCCCGCGGTGATCGTCGGCGCGGATCTGGCGCTGCTGGTGATCACCGTCGCCGCCGTCGTCCAGCGGCACTCCTACTTCCCCAACCCGCTGCCGCTGATCGCGATGTTCACCGCGTTCCTGCCGCTGCCGCTGTTCGCGATCTTCGGCGTGAAACCGCACCCGGTGCTGCTCAAACTGAGCGGGATGGCCTCGTGCGCGCTGTTCATGATCCAGCCGGTGCCCGCCGATTTCGCGCCGTTCGTGCTGGTCATCGTCGCCGGTGAGGTGGCCGCCATCGCCCCGCGCGGCCTCACCATCGGCTTCAGCCTGCTCGCCATCGCCCAGCTGGTGGCCTTCGACCTGGCCGGATACCTGCAGTGGGGCGCCTCGGGCGAGCGGCTCGACGGGCTGCCGATGTATGTGCTCGGCATCCTGCTCGGCACCTTCGCCGGGGTGATGCTGCAGTACCAGCGCCGCTTCCTCTATCAGGAACGCGAGAACCAGGCCATCCGCGCGGTGCGCGCCGCCGACGAGGAACGCCGCCGCATCGCCCGCGAGGTGCACGACGTGATCGCGCACTCGCTCTCGATCACCCTGCTGCACCTCACCGCCGCCCGCCGCGCGCTGCAGACCGACGACGACGTCACCGAGGCCGTCGACGCGCTGGTCGACGCCGAACGGCTCGGCCGCCAGGCCATGGCCGACATCCGCCGCACCGTCGGCATGCTCGACACCCAGCCGGCCCGGATCGCGCCCGAACCCAGCGCCGCCGATATCGACGAACTCGTCGGTGACTTCCGTCGCGCCGGGCTCACCGTCGACTTCGCCCGCACCGGCGACCTCGCCGCGGTCGAGGGCGCGGTCGGGCACGCGCTCTACCGGATCGGCCAGGAATCGCTGGCCAATGTCGCCAAGCACGCGCCGGGCGCCGCCGCCACCGTGCGCCTCGACGTCGGCGCCGAGGCCGCGGCGATGGTCGTCACCAACGCGCTGCCGGCCGGACCGCCCGCCCGCCGCGACACCGGGATGGGACTGCGCGGGATGCGCAAACGCACCGAACTGCTCGGCGGCACCCTCAGCGTCGGCCCCGGCGACGACGGCTGGACCGTGCGGGTGGAGTTCCCGCTCAAGGGCGGCGGTTGTCCCGGCTTCTCGACCGTGCTGCCGGGGCTGCTCCGGACCAGACCCCAGGAGGACATGTGACGGCCGCCGCGCCGATCGACAACCCGGTGACGGTCCTCGTCGTCGACGACCAGGAACTCGTGCGCGGTGGGTTGCGCCGCATCCTGCGCCGCCGCGACGGCTTCACCGTCACCGAATGCGCCGACGGGGACGAGGTGGCGGCCGCCGTCGCCGCCGAACGGCCCGACGTGGTGCTGATGGATCTGCGGATGAAGCGGGTCGGCGGGATCGATGCGACCAGGTTGCTGCGGGCCCGCCCGGACGCGCCACCGGTGCTCGTGCTCACCACCTTCGACGACGATCAGCTGCTCTCCGGCGCGCTGCGCGCGGGCGCGGCCGGGTTCCTGCTCAAGGACTCACCCGCCGAGGACCTCATCCGCGCCGTGCGCACCGTCGCCGCCGGCGGCGCGTGGCTCGATCCGTCGGTCACCGGCCGCGTCCTCACCGCCTACCGGACCGTGAAACCCAGCGGCACCCGCACCGATCGCCGGCTCGGCGACCTCACCGCCCGCGAGTACGAAGTGCTCGAACTGATCGGCCGGGGCCGGGTCAACAGCGAGATCGCCCGGGAACTCGGCATCTCCGAAGTCACCGTGAAAAGCCACGTGGGACACATATTCGGCAAGCTCGACCTGCGTGATCGCGCTGCCGCGATCGTGTTCGCGTTTGACCACGGCGTGGTGACACCGGGAGAATCGGCCTTCTGACGAGCAGGTCCGCTGACCTGCCAGACGTGGGAGGCGGACGCTGGTGGGTGCACCCGGGTCACGGGCGGGGAGCAGATTCGGCCCGTACGAACTGCGGTCGATGCTGGGCAAAGGCGGCATGGGCGAGGTCTACGAGGCCTACGACACCGGCAAGGACCGGGTGGTCGCCCTGAAGTTGCTGGCCGAGGAGCTCGCTCAGGACCCGGCCTATCAGGTCCGGTTCCGGCGCGAATCCCAGGCCGCGGCCAAGCTCGCCGAGCCGCACGTCATCCCGATCCACGACTGGGGCGTGATCGACGGGGTGCTGTTCATCGACATGCGCCTGGTTCCCGGCACCGACCTGCGCACCGTGCTGCACCGGGGCGGACCGCTGAGCCCCGACCGCGCCGTGGCCGTGGTGGAACAGATCGCCGCCGCGCTCGACGCCGCGCACGCGGGCGGGCTGGTCCACCGTGACGTGAAGCCCGCCAACATCCTGGTCACCCCCGCCGGTTTCGCCTACCTGGCCGACTTCGGCATCGCGCACACCGAGGGCGACAGCGCGGTGACCCAGGTCGGCATGGCCATGGGCTCCTACATCTACATGGCGCCCGAACGCTTCGACGTGGGTCCGGTCTCGCACCGCGCCGACATCTACTCGCTGGCCTGCGTCCTGCACGAATGCCTCACCGGCGGTTCGCCGTTCCCCGCCGCCAGCATGAGCGTGCTCATCCGCGCCCACCTCTCCGAGGCACCCCCGCGTCCGAGCACACTGATCCACGGCCTGCCGCCCGGCCTCGACGACGTCATCGCCCGCGGCATGGCCAAGGACCCCGCCGACCGCTACGCCAGCGCAGGCGACCTCGCCGTCGCCGCCCGCGACGTCCTGAACTCGGCCATCCAGCACGCCCGCCCCGGTGCCTTCGCCCCCGGGCGTGAGCCGGGTTCGACCGGCTCCGGGCCGGTGCCGATGGGCGGACAGCCGGGCGCCGTGCCGTTCGGTTCCCGTGAGCAAGGCCCGGGTGCGCAGTCGGGTGGGGTTCCGCTCGGTTCCCGCGACCGGGGCGTGGGTGGGCAGTCGGGTGCGGTTCCGCGCGGTGCGGACGACCGGAGCCCGGGTGCGGTTCCGCGCGGTGCGGACGACCGGGGCCCGGGTGCGGTTCCGCGCGGTGCGGACGACCGGGGCCCGGGTGGGGTTCCGCTCGGTGCGGGCGGTGCGCGATCCGGGCCCGTCGGCTACGCGGCCGATCCGGGCGCGGCGACGTTCGGTGCGGCGGCTGCCGCCCGGCGCGGGGGTACTACGGGAGGGAATCAGATGTCCGGGGGCGATGCGAGCGGTACGGGTGGTGCGCGGGATCCGCGTGACCGCGGTGCCGAGGGGGCCGGGGCGGGGCGCGGTGGTTCCGAGGCCGCGCGAGCGGTTCCCGGATCGTCGACCGGGCCCGCGCGCACCGGGAAGGGCGCCGGACGCGAGACGGAGGGCGAGGCCGCCGAGCCGGCGCCGACCCCGACCGGCGAGTTCCGGGTGGTCGGTGCGGTCGCCGCGACCGGCGGTATCGAGACCTCCCGCAGCCAGAGCACGGCGACCGGCGCGCAGCCGACGCTGATCATCCGTCCGCCGGATGCCCGCGCGGGTGGTGCCGACACCACCGGCTTCCGGCGCGTTCCGGCCGAGGGCACGGGCGAGGTCTCCATCCCGGCGGTGATCCAGCCGACCGGCCCCGCCGAGATCCGCCCGGCCGACACCCATTTCACCCCGCTCCCACCCGCCGAAGGCGCGGCCACCCCCGAAGCCCCCGAACCGCCCCCGGCCTACACCCCGGACCAGGGCCTCCCACGCATGCGCCCGTTCCCCGACGCGCACCTCTTCGACGACGCGTCGCCCGGTGACACACCACCCCCCGGCGCACCTCCCTTCCCGCCCCCGAACCCCGGTGGCCCCCACCAGAACCCAGGCCGCCCCGCCGCTCCTACCGAGCGCTACGTCGGCGAACCGTTCCAACCCGCCACCCCCGAGTCACCCGCCGAACCCCGCCTCCCCGGAGTTCCCGGCACGAGAGGCGACCGTTCCCCGGCCGGACCGCCGCCCGGCGCCCAGCGCCCTACCGGTGAGCCCGGCCCCGGTGGGCTGCCCGGACGTGCCGGTGGTCCGTCCGCCGGAGCCCCCGCGACGCAACGGTATTCCGGGGAGTACCCGCAGGCAGGTGGCCCCGGCCGATCGTCCGCGCGTCCCGGTGATCCATCGGCGTCCGGAGTCCCTGCGCCGCAAAGCTATTCCGGCGAGCATCCGCTGGCAGGTGGCCCCGGTGTGCCCCCGTCGCGCCCGGGTGGTCCCGGTGACGGCGCACCCGCGACGCAGCGATACCCGGGTGACCAGCCCCCGTTCGGCGAGCCGACGCAGGGCCCCCCGAAGGGCGCGCCCGCGACTCAGCGCTATACCGGCGAGCACCCACTTCCCGGCCCCGCCGGACCCCCGCCGCCATTCGGCGGATCCGCCCCCGACCCGCGATTCGGCGCTCCCACCGAGCATTTCGATCGCGCCCCGTTCGGGTCTGACGAGACCGGCGACCGAGGCTTCGGGGACGCCCGGGCGACTTCGTTCGGCCCCGGCGGCGAAGACCGCGCGCCCCACTTCGGCGCACCGACACAGAAGTTCCCCGGCGACCCCTCCGCCGACTTTCGCGACGAGGCGGGAAACCCGCGCTTCGGCCCGTCGAATCCTGGCGACGACCCACAGCGCTACGCCGCCACCCAGCACTACGGCGGCGCCCCAGATGCGTTCTCACCGCCGACCGAGCAATACGACCCGGCGGGCGATGACCCGCAGCGTCACGCCGCCACCCAGCACTACGGCGGCGCCCCTGACGCGTTCTCACCGCCGACCGAGCAATACGACCCCGCCTTCGAGGGTCAGCGCTTCGACGATGACCCGCAGCGGTCGCAGCCGACCCATCAGTACCGCGGGGGAGCGGCGCCGTTCCCGGCGCATCAGGCTGCGCCGGAGTACAACGATCCGGCGCGTGCGGCCGAGACCCGGCAGTACGCGGGGGAGGCGGCGTACTCGCAGTACGACGATCCGCAGCAGGCCTACGGCGACCACGCCTACCGTGAGCCGGGCTACGACCCCGGTTACGGTCCGGACCCGCACTGGCAGGGTGAGGAGCGCGCTCCCCGGCGTTCGCTGCTGCTGCCCGTGCTGGTCGGCGTGTTCGCGGTGATCGTGCTGGCCATCGGCGGCGCGATCGGCTGGCGGCTGATGGCGGCGGGCGACACCGCCGACACCACCACCGCGGCGCCGACCTCGCTCGCCCCTGGCGGTTCCGGCAACCCGGCGGCGACCACCCCGCGCGGCACTACGGCGGCCCCGACCACTTCGGCGGGCCCGGTCACTCTGCCCGCGGGCGCACAGCCGTGCGAGGGCGCGGGCAGCGGTGCCTTCGGGAAGGCGGCGGTCGGCAACTCCGTCACCAGCTGCCCGTTCGCCGAGGCGGTCCGCCAGGCGTACGCGGCGGGTGGCACCGGGGCCAGGTCGGTGGTGGCGGCCAGTCCCGTCACCGGGCGCACGTACACGATGACCTGCGCGCCCGAGGGCAAGCTGGTCACCTGCACCGGCGGCGAGAACGCGGTCGTCTACGTGTACTGACCCGGCTGCGACCGGGGTCACAGCGGTTTGACGTGCAGTGCAAGGGTCATAGACGATTGTTTCCCGGCCCGGGGCGACCGCCCCGCGACCGAGCTTTCGGAGGAACCCCGTGCGCACCCTGCCGGCCCCGGCGCGCCCTCGGCTCCGCCACGCCGTCACCGATATCGATCACCTGCCCGCCGTCCGGGTCTTCGTCGGCCTGGCCATCCCGGGCCTGCTGCTGATCGCGTTCGGGCGGACCGATCTGCTGATCTACGCGGTGTTCGGTTCCTTCACCGGCATGTACGGGTTCGCCGAATCGCCGCGGCAGCGGCTGCTGCACCAGAGCGAGGCCGCGGTGATGCTCACCGTGGCCGTCGGCGCGGGCATCCTGCTCGCCCGCCTGCACGCCTCACCCGCCGCGCTGGTCGCCGCGGTCACCGTGTTCGCCGCGGTCGCCTCGCCCGTCACCGACCGGCTCGGCCTGCGGCCGGAGGGCCCGTTCTTCGGCATCTTCGCCTTCGGTGCCATCGCGATGGTGGCCGGTGCCCAGCCCGATCCGCTGCTCGCGCTGCTGATCTGCGCCGGCACCGCGCTGCTGTGCGTGGCGGTCGGCTGGGCGGAATCGGTGACCCGGGCACGCCGGGCGGGCACCGCGCTGATCTACGCGGCGATCCCCCCGCACCGGACCGGCCGTGTCGCCGCTCTGCAAGCCGCCCGCTACGCGCTGGCGATCTCGCTCGCGGGCGGCATCGGGCTCATGCTCGGCGTGGGCCACGCCAACTGGGTGATGGCGGGCGCGGCCGTCCCGCTGGCCGCCGCGCGCGCCCGCGACCGGATCCACCGCGGGGTGCACCGCGTCGGCGGCACCGTCATCGGGCTGGTGGTGACCGCCCCGCTGCTGCTGTCCGGGCTCAGCCCGGCCGTGCTCGGCCTGGCGATCATCGCGCTGCTGTACCCGACCGAGCTGTTCATGGCCCGCCACTACGCGCTCGCGCTGGGTTTCTTCACCCCGCTCATCATGGCCATGACCGAATTGGCCAGCCACGCCGATCCGCTCACCCTGCTCGTCGACCGCGGGGTCGACACACTGCTCGGTGCCGCGGTCGGTGTCGCCGTCGCCGTGCTGCTGCGCGATTCCGTTGTGCCCGGCTTCCGGACACAGCCATGCGAACCGATGCATACTGGCGGCATGGCTGACGACGACCAGTGGTACTACTGCCTGAAGCATCAGACGGCCGAGCACGGCAAGACCTGCTGGTTCGGCGACCGGCTCGGCCCGTATCCCGATCAGGCGACCGCGGAACGGGCACTCGAGATCGTGCGGGCGCGCAACAAGGCCGCCGACGAAGAAGACGACTGAGCGGGCCCGGCTCGCCCGATGAGCAGAGTCACCACCCGGCGCAAGACCACCCGCCTGTCCCCGGGCGGGCGGATCGAGCGACCCGACACCCTGGCGGTCGAGGAACCGCTGGAGATCCGGGTCGACGGCCGCTCGCTGACGGTCACCATGCGCACCCCGGGTGACGACATCGACCTGGTGCACGGGTTCCTCTTCGGCGAGGGCATCATCGCCGCGGCCCCCGACCTCGTCACCGCCCGCTACTGCGCGGGCACCGACGACCAGGGCCGCAACACCTACAACGTGCTCGACCTGCGCCTGCGCACCCCGGTCCCGATCCACACCCGCAATTTCCTGACGACCGGGGCGTGCGGGCTCTGCGGCAAGTCCGCGCTCGACGAGGTCCGCACGCACAGCCGCTTCCCGATCCCGCACGACGGCGCGACCGTCGACACCGCGGTGCTGGCCGGTCTGCCGCAGCAGTTGCGGGCCGGACAGAAGCTCTTCGACGTCACCGGCGGTCTGCACGCGGCGGGCCTGTTCACCACCGACGGCACCCTGCTCGCCCTGCGCGAGGACATCGGCAGGCACAACGCCGTCGACAAGGTGATCGGCTGGGCGGTGCGCGAGAACCGGGTCCCCGCCCACGATCTGATGCTGGTGGTGAGCAGCCGCGCCTCCTTCGAACTCGCGCAGAAGGCGGTGATGGCCGGCATCCCGATCCTGGCCGCGGTCTCGGCGCCGAGCTCGCTGGCGGTGGATCTGGCCGCCGACGCCGGGCTCACCCTGGTGGGTTTCCTGCGCGGCGAGACGATGAACATCTACACCGGTGAACATCGCCTGACCTGAGGTTTTCACGGTAGCGGTGGGCGATCGGCCATACTGCCCAGTACGGTGTCGCCGACGGCCACCCAGCACCGAAAGCCCGGGGGAGTTCACAAAAGAAGATGCTTCACAACATGACGAAAAACCGACGACGCCGGGTCCGATCGGCGCTGTCCGCGGTGCTCGGTACCGTCGCTCTGCTCGCCGCCGCCTGCGGCACCGAACCGGCGGCGCCCGCCCGCACCACGACCACCGCGACGGCCCCGGTCGTCGACCCGGGCGCGGGAATGGGCTCGGACAGCATCTCCATCGCCGTCCCCGGCAGTCTCGCCGCCGACTTCGCCACCCTGCAACAGGGTTTCCGCGGCACCGCCGGACTGGCCGTCATGCCGGTCGGCGGCGACAAGATGGTCACCTTCGGCAACTGGACCTCGGGCCCGGCCTGGTCGACGATCAAGGTCCCGCTGGCCATCGCGGCCCTGCGCAACAGCTCGGCCGCTCTCACCTCGGCGACCGCGGCTATCACCGCCTCCGACAACGCCGCCGCCGAGACCCTGTGGCAGTCGCTGGGTGGCGGATCCAGCGCCGCCGCGGCCGTGGAGGGCGTGCTGCGCGAAGGCGGCGACGCGAACACCACCGTGCCCACCGTGCGCACCCGCGCGGACGCCTCGATCTTCGGGCAGGCCGAGTGGTCGCTGGCCGACCAGGCCCGCTTCGCCGCGCACCTGAGCTGCGTGCCGCAGAGCGAACGCGTGGTCGGGCTCATGCAGCAGATCATCCCGAGCCATCGCTGGGGTCTGGGCGCGTTCAGCAGCGCCGAGTTCAAGGGTGGCTGGGGGCCCGATACATCGGGCAAATACCTGGTCCGCCAGTTCGGCATGATCGATTCGCCCTCGGGCCGCATCGCCGTGGCCTTCGCCGCGCAACCGGATTCGGGTGCCTTCAACGAGGGGATGACCATGCTCGACAAGATGGCCACCCTGCTGTCCGGTCACCTGGGCGAACTGGCCGGAGGTCGCTGCGCCTGATCGGTCCCGGTGCGGCAAGATGGTCGCCATGCGCATCGGAGTCTTGACCGGAGGCGGAGACTGTCCAGGGCTGAACGCGGTGATCAGGGCGGTCGTCCGCACCGCGAACGGCCGCTACGGCGACGCGATCGTCGGCTTCGAGGACGGCTGGCGCGGCCTACTCGAGGATCGCAAGATCCGCATCCACAACGACGACCGCACCGACCGGCTGCTCGCCAAGGGCGGCACCATGCTCGGCACCGCCCGCACCAACCCGGAGGTGCTGCGCGAGGGCCTCGGCCGCATCGAGCAGACCCTCGACGACAACGGCATCGACGCGCTCATCCCGATCGGCGGCGAGGGCACACTCACCGCGGCCAGCTGGCTGGCCGACGAGGGCGTCCCCGTGGTCGGCGTCCCCAAGACCATCGACAACGACATCGACTGCACCGATGTCACCTTCGGCCACGACACCGCCCTGTCCATCGCCACCGAGGCCATCGACCGGCTGCACACCACCGCCGAATCCCATCAGCGGGTGATGCTGGTGGAGGTCATGGGCAGGCACGCGGGCTGGATCGCGCTGAACTCCGGCATCGCCGCGGGCGCGCACCTCACGCTGGTGCCCGAGGAACCCTTCGACGTGGCGCAGGTGTGCGCGATGATCAAGTCGCGGTTCCAGCGCGGCGACAAGCACTTCATCTGCGTGGTCGCCGAGGGCGCGCATCCGGCCCCCGATTCCGGTTTCGCATTGCGCGAGGGCGGGATCGACGAGTTCGGTCACGAACGGTTCACCGGGGTCGCCCAGCAGCTCGGTGCCGAGATCGAGCGGCGTATCGGCAAGGAGGTCCGCACCACCGTGCTCGGCCACGTGCAGCGCGGCGGCAGCCCGACCCCCTACGACCGCATCCTGGCCACCCGTTTCGGAGTGCACGCCGCCGAGGCGGTGCACGCCGGGCACTTCGGGATGATGGTCGCCCTGCACGGCACCACCATCGGCCTCGTCCCGCTGGCCGAGGCGACCAAGCAGCTCAAACGGGTTCCCGCCGAACGAATGCGGGAAGCGCAGGCGTTCTTCGGCTAGCGTGGCCGTATGCGCTCCGGTCGAGTGATCGTGTCCGTTCTGTCCGTTGTCGTCGCCCTGGTGGCCGGGTGCTCCGGGGCGGGCGACGACGCGCCACCCAGCTCGGTGCAGGGCAGCTGGCACGGTGACATCGAGGTCCCCGACCAGCCCATCGGGATCGGGGTGACCTTCGCCGAGGACGGTTCGGCCACCATCGACATCCCGGTCCAGGGCGTGCGCGACGCCGCGCTGAAAGACGTTCGCACCGAACCGGACCGGGTCGAGTTCACCATCCCGGACGTGCCCGGCGACCCGGGATTCCGTGGGAAACTCGACGGCGACAAGATCACCGGCAACTGGGTGCAGTCGGGCCAGACGCTGCCGCTCACCCTCGAGCGCGGCGAGATCGATGGCCCGAAGCGTCCACAGGAACCGCAGCCGCCGTTCCCCTACCGCAGCGAGGACGTCACCTATCGCAGCGGCGATCTCACCATCGCGGGTACCCTCACCGAACCCGAAGGTGACGGCCCCTTCCCGGCCGTGCTGCTGATCACCGGCTCCGGCCCGCAGGACCGCGACGAGAACCTGATGGGCCACCGCCCGTTCCTGCTGCTGGCCGACACCCTCACCCGCGCGGGCTACGCCGTGCTGCGCACCGACGACCGCGGCGTCGGCGGCACCGGCGGTGACCTGGACCAGGCCACCTACGACGATCTCGCCGGCGACGCCGTCGCCGGTCTCGGCTTCCTGCGCGCCCGTCCGGAGATCGACCCGGCGAAGGTCGGCCTGCTCGGCCACAGCGAGGGCGGCTACCTCGCCCCGATGATCGCCCAGCGGCCCGGCGCCGACATCGCTTTCGCGATCTTGATGGCCGGTCCGTCGGTGGTCGGCGCGGACGTGCTCATCGAGCAGAACAAGGTGATCATGGCGAGCGCGGGCTCCTCCCAGGAGGAGATCGACGCCCAGGTCGACTACCTCACCCGCTGGACGACGCTGCTGCGCTCCGGTGACACCGCGGGCGCGGCCGCCTTCGCCCAGCAACACAACGACGCGCTGCCCGAGGCCGAACGCGCGCCGCAGGAGGCCGTCGACAGCTTCAACACCCCGTACATGGCCTCGTTCGTCACCTACGATCCGACCGCCGCGTTGCAGGCGCTGCGGGTGCCGGTGCTCGCGTTCTTCGGCGGCACCGACCAGCAGGTGCTGGTCGCCCAGAACGAGGGCCCCATGCGCGACAAGCTCGCCGGCGACCCCGACGCGACCGTGCACACCTTCCCCGGCCTCAACCACCTCATGCAGCCCAGCGAGACCGGCAAACCCAGCGAGTACGCCACCATCGAGACCACCGTCGACCCGGCCGTGCTCACCTACGTCACCGACTGGCTCACCCAGCGCGTCCCGCCCCGGTAGCGCTTCCTAAGATAGGAACCTATGAGCGAGCGCAGCGAGCGAACAATGGGAGCAGCCGCCTGTGCGGTCATGCCGGAGCCGAGCGTCAGCGAGGCGCAGGCATGAGCGCACCCACGGTCGAGTTGATGGACTACGCCGATGTCATCTCCCGGTACGAGCCGGTGCTCGGCATGGAGGTCCACGTCGAGTTGTCCACGGCGACCAAGATGTTCTGCGGTTGCCCCACCGAGTTCGGTGCCGAACCCAACACCCAGGTGTGCCCGGTGTGCCTCGGCCTGCCCGGTTCGCTGCCGGTGGTCAACGAGCAGGCCGTCGAGTCGGCCATCCGGATCGGCCTGGCGCTGAACTGTTCGATCACCCCGTGGGGCCGGTTCGCGCGCAAGAACTACTTCTACCCGGACCAGCCGAAGAACTACCAGATCAGCCAGTACGACGAGCCGATCGCCACCGAGGGCTACCTCGATGTGGTCCTCGACGACGGCTCGGTCTTCCGGGTGGAGATCGAGCGCGCGCACATGGAGGAGGACACCGGCAAGTCGCTGCACGTGGGCGGTGCGACCGGGCGCATCCACGGCGCCAGCCACTCGCTGCTGGACTTCAACCGCGCCGGGGTGCCGCTGATCGAGATCGTCACCAAGCCGATCACCGGGGCCGGGGAGCGCGCGCCGGAGGTGGCTCGCGCCTATGTCACCGCGCTGCGTGAGGTGCTGCGCTCGCTGAACGTCTCGGACGTGAAGATGGAGCAGGGCTCGCTGCGCTGCGACGCCAACGTGTCGCTGATGCCGGTGGGCGCCAAGGAATTCGGCACCCGCACCGAGACCAAGAACGTGAACTCGCTCAAGAGCGTCGAGGTCGCGGTGCGCTACGAGATGCGCCGTCAGGGCGCCGTGCTCACCGCGGGCGGTGAGATCGTCCAGGAGACCAGGCACTTCAACGAGGCCGACGGCTCCACCTCCGCGGGCCGCCGCAAGGAGACCGCCGAGGACTACCGCTACTTCCCCGAGCCCGATCTCGAGCCCGTCGCCCCCGACGCCGCCTGGGTCGAGGAGCTGCGCACCACCATCCCCGAGTACCCGTGGCTGGTGCGCGCGCGGATCCAGGGCGAGTGGGGCCTGTCCGACGAGGTCATGCGCGACCTGGTCAACGCGGGCGCGCTCGATCTGATCATCGCCACCGTCGAGGCGGGCGCCCCGGCCAACGAGGCCCGCTCGTGGTGGGTCGCCTACCTGACCGAGAAGGCCAAGGAGCGCGAGGTCGCGCTGGCCGAGCTGCCGATCGCGCCCGCGCAGGTCGCCGCGGTGATCGCGCTGGTCGAGGCCAAGACGGTGAACAACAAGGTCGCCAAGCAGGTCGTCGACTTCGTGCTGGCCGGTGAGGGCGAGCCCGCCGCCATCGTCGAGGCCAAGGGCCTCGGCATGGTCAGCGACGACTCCGCCCTGCAGGCCGAGGTGGAGAAGGCGCTGGCGGCCAACCCCGACATCGCCGACAAGATCCGCTCGGGCAAGGTGCAGGCCGCGGGCAAGATCGTCGGTGACGTCATGAAGGCCACCCGCGGCCAGGCCGACGCCGCGAAGGTGCGCGACCTGGTCATCGCCGCCTGCAGCTGAGAGCCTGCGGCGCCCTGGACGAGCGAAGAGCCCCGATTCCTCCTGCGAGGATCGGGGCTCTTCGTTGTTCGGGCGCCTAGTCCGGCCCGCTGCCGCCACCCTGCGGGGGCGGGATGCGCACGACGCGGTCGTCGAATTCGCCGGGCTCGCCGTCGGTCTTGTTGATCGTGGTCACCCAGACGCTGCCGTCGGAGCTCGCGGTGGCGCCGAGGAGTTTGCCGTACTTGTCCTGGGCGATCATGGCCGGTGCGGTGGTGACGGCGAAGGTGGCCGGGTCGGCGGCGACCGCGGCCAGCGCCTTGCCCTCGCTCAGCGCCACCGCGACCCCGTCGCCGGTCGCGGTGCAGCCACCGACACCCGGGCGGTCCGGCCAGGTCCAGGCGACACTGAGCGCGCCGTCGGCGCCGAGGTGCTGGAGCCGGTCCTCGGCGGCGGTGCGGTCGGTGACCCACATGCCGTCCTTGCCGTCACGGCACAGGTCACCGGCGGTGCCGATCCCGGAGGCCACCACCTGCGGGGTGTTGACCCCCGAGGACGGCGATTCCAGCCGCAGCACCTTGCCGCCGAGCGAACCGGGGTCGGCGGCGGCGCCGGGATTGCCCGCGTCGCCGGTGAGTACCAGCAACTGGGTGGGCGTGGCCCATTCGAGCGCGCCCCGATTGCCGGTGGCGCCCTTGGGGATTCCGGTGAGGATCTCCTTGGCGCCGCCGCCCTCGGAGATGCGGACCACCCGGTTGTCGCTGCCGGTGGTGATGTAGGCGTACATCAGGCCGTCTTCGTGATAGGTGGGGGAGAGCACGATATCGGAGATCCCGCCGTCGCCTGAGCCGTCGACGGGCACGGCGGCGACCTCCTCCGGCGGCGGCTGCGGGGTGCTCGCGTCGACGGGGGTGACGCGCAGGATGCGCCCGGTGCGGCGTTCGGCCACCAGCGCGCCGTCGCCCATGGCGATCAGCCCCGACGCCGAGTCCAGGCAGGTGGCGATCACATTGGGATCGGGGTCGATGCACGGCCCGGTCGGACGCGGCACCTCCGACGGCGAGTCCTGCGGTTTCTTGGGCTCGACCCCCGACCCGCCCAGCGAGGGCTCGGTGGTGAACGGGCTCGAGGCCGATTCGTCGAAGCGAGCGCACCCGGCGACCAGAACGGTGCCGATTGCCAATCCGACTGCCACGCGGCCCGCGATTCCCGAACTCATGCGTCAGACGTTACCGGCAGCGCGGCGGCGCTGACACGCCTGATCGAGGGAAGACCGGCGCCCCGCGATTCCACGTCCTAAGGTGGGATGGTGACCGACAAGTCGAACGACACACCCGATGCTGAAGGGTCGGCGCAGGCCGGACAGGCTGCGTCGTCGGCGGGTCGCCCGGTGACCAGCCCCTACGATTCCCCGACCACCCAGATGCGCAAGCCGGACCTGCACAAGGACATTCCCCGCACCGACGAGGACCTCGACCTCGACCCCGGCGAGGACGTCCCCACGGCGGGTTCCGCGCCGACCGGCGGCGACGGTGGCGACTACGGCTACGCCTCGATCCCGCCCGCGACGGCGGCCTCGGCGGGCGCGGTGCGCCTGCAGCGCCGCAACCGCGAAGCCCGCCGCGGCACCCTCGATCTCGGCCTGTTCGTGCTGCGGCTGGTGGTCGGCTACACCTTCATCTACCACGGCCTGCAGAAGCTGACCGGCTGGTTCCACGGGCCCGGCCTCGACGGCACCAAGCAGATGATGGAAGGCGGCGGCTGGGACTACCCGTCGCTGTCGACGGCCCTGGTGATCGCCGGTGAGCTCGGCGGCGGCATCCTGCTGGTGATCGGCCTGGCCACCCCGCTGGCCGCGGGCGCGGTCCTGGCGACGATCCTCAACGCCTGGATGTGGAAGCAGGGCATGGTCCCCGGCTTCCAGTACAACGCGGGCACCCCCACCGGCGTCGAACTCGACTCGATCCTGGCCGGTTCCGCTCTGGCGATCATCCTCACCGGCCCGGGCCGCTGGTCACTCGACCGCACCCGCGGCTGGGCCACCCGCCCCGCCTACGGCTCCGGCGTCGTGGTCCTGCTGGCGGTCGCCGCCGCGATCCTCACCTTCTGGTTCCTGCACGGCGGCAACCCGCTGACCGGCATCGGCCCGTTCGACTGAGACCGGCCGTCACCGCGGCTGCGGTGGTGCGGGCTCGGCCAGGTGCGCGCTCATGGTTGTGCGCAACTCGGTGACGAAGTCCTCGAACCGCCGCAGCTCCGCGGGGGAGTAGCGGGCCATCACCGCGTCCACTTTCGTGCCCAGCGGACCGAAGAACTCGTCGGCCAGCGCGTGCACGCGCGCGGTGCTGCGCAGGGTGATCACCCGCCGGTCCTCGTGCTCGCGGCTGCGCACGACATGACCGGCCTGCTCGAGCCGGTTCAGCAGGGCCGTGGTCGCGCTGTTGGACAGCGCGATCCGCTCGCTGAGCCGCGCCGGTGAGAGCGTGGCCCCACGTTCCTCCGCGTTGAGGATCTCGATGAGCGCCTCCGCGTCGGTCGCGTGCAGGCCCAGCCAGCTCGCGAAGCGGCGGGTGAACTCCCGGTAGTTCGCACCGTAGGCCCGCAGGCCCTCGTCCAGCCGTTCGTGCTGGTCCCTGACATCCGCGCGGCTCATGGGTTCCTTTCGCATCGTTTGACATCCTATTGCCCGCAATCTACTTTGACCATGGAAATATTCCACCATGGAAATAGGAGATGCGATGAGTCAAGAGTCGTCCATCCGCCGATGGCTCGGCTTGATCGCCATCGCCCTCGGCGTCGCGCTGATCGTGGTCGACACCACGATCGTGAACGTGATCATCCCGTCGATCATCGAAGATCTGGCGACGGGTTCGACCGAGGCGCAATGGATTCAGGAGTCCTACGCGATCGTGTTCGCGGCGCTGCTGCTGGTGGTCGGGCGGATCGCCGACATCGTCGGCGCGCGCAGAGTGTTCGTCGCCGGTGTCGTCGTCTTCGGCGCGACCAGCGTCCTGGCCGGGCTCGCGCCCGGTGGCGGGCTGCTCATCGTCGCGCGGTTCCTGCAGGGCGCGGGCGCCGCGATGATCCTGCCGACCTCGCTGGCCCTGCTCAACGCCACCTTCACCGGCAAAGCGCGCGGTCAGGCGTTCGCGGTGTGGGGTTCGACGATCGGTGCCGCCGCCGCGCTGGGCCCGCTGCTCGGCGGCTGGCTGGCCGAACACGTCTCCTGGCGCTGGGCGTTCGGGATCAATGTGCCGCTGGCGGTGCTGATCGTGATCGGTGTGCTGGCGTGCATCGCGCCCTCGCCGAAGGTGCCCGGCCGGCTCGACGTGCTCGGCGCGATCCTGTCGGTGCTCGGTCTCGGGCTGCTCGCCTTCGGCCTGGTCGAAGGCCGCACCTACGGCTGGATCAGCACCGTTCACCCGCTGGGGATCGGCGGGTTCACCTGGAGCGGCGGTCCGTCACCGGTGCTGGTCGCGCTGGTGCTCAGCGTGCTCGCGCTGACCGGATTCGTGGTGCGCCAGGTGCTGTTGCGTCGCGGTCCCGACGCCGACAAGGCCCTGATGGACCTGAGCCTGTTCCGGCTGGCCTCGTTCCGCAACGGCAATGTCGCCACGCTGATCATCGGGCTCGGCGAGTTCGGCATCGTCGCGGTCATGCCGCTGTGGCTGCAGTTCACCCTCGGATACAGCGCGGTGCAATCCGGGCTGGCGCTGGTGCCGATCGCCATCGGCAGCTTCATCGCCAGCGGTGCGAGTTTCGGCCTGGCGGGCAAGGCGTCACCGCTGAACATGGTCCGGCTCGGGCTCGCCCTCGAGGTCGTCGGCCTGGCGGCACTGGCCTTCTTCGCCGCCACCGACAGCGCCTGGTGGGCGATCTCGCTGATCCTGTGCGTGTACGGCATCGGCGTCGGTTTCGCGACGGCCCAGGTGACGAACGTGGTGCTCGCCGAGATCCCGGACAACGACAACGGCCAGGCCTCCGGCATCCAGAGCGCCTTCCGTCAGCTCGGTTCCGCACTCGGCATCGCGGTGCTCACCACGGTCTTCTTCACCACGCTGAGCTCCCAGATCGACGACGACCTCACCGCCGCCGGCCTGCCCCCGGCCCAGGCCCAGCAGTTCGCGCACGCCGTCACCAGCAGCGCGGGCGCGGCCATCGAAGGCTTCGCCGCCGAACCGGAGACGGCCCAGGTCGCCGAGGCGGGCCGCACCGCGATGACCGACGGCATCACCCTGGGCGGCTACCTGGCCGCGGGCTTCGTCCTGCTCGGGCTGATCGCCACCGCGCTCATCCCCTCGCGCACGGGCGACGAATCAGCCACGCCGACATCACAACCCGCTCTCGTCTGAGCGACCTGACACCATTTCAGCGAGTGCGGGGGTGCCTCGGCGATCGTGTGATCGAACATGGTTCGATCAGGCGGATCAGGTCCGGCGGCGACCATGCGGATCGTGGCCAGTGAGATCGTGAGCGGCCG
>NZ_JBSGDP010000074.1:0-28861 GCF_053602435.1 Nocardia sp. NPDC004415 | reverse complement strand
GCCGCGGACTACCGATCCGCGGCGGCCGTCGTCGTTTCGGGGGTCAGGCCCCGTCGTAGGCCCGCTGGAGGGCGGCGATGTCGAGCTTGGACATCGACCGCAGCGCGGTGCCCACGGCGATGACCCGCTCGGATTCCCCGCCCATCAGCTTCGGCAGGACCGCGGGCACGACCTGCCAGGAGACACCGAAGCGGTCGGTGAGCCAGCCGCACGGGCCCGGCGCCCCACCCTCGGTGAGCGCGTCCCAGATTCGGTCGAGCTCGGCTTGGGAATCGACGATGACCTGCAGTGACGCGGCGTCGCTGTGCGGATGCCCCGGGCCGCCGTTCATCAGGGTGACCGCGTGGCCGTCGAGGTCGAGCTCGATGACGAAGGCGGTGCCGTCGCCCTGGCGAGTGATCTCGGTGATGCGGGAGTTCGGCACCGTGGAGGTGTAGAGGTGGGCCGCCGCTTCGGCGTCGGCGTCGAACCAGAGGAAGGTCGTGACGGACATGATGTGCTCCTGGGGGATGAGTTCCGGCTGACTGTCACCCTTCGGTCGGAGCCGTCCTCCCGCTTTCGACACATCCGCCGAAATTCACCACGGCCCCGTAGCGGGATAGCCCGGATAAGGGGCGTAACCGGCGGGAACGGGGGCGAAGAACTCCTTGGACCGGCCGCTCCACAGCAGGATCACCACCGCGAGCCCGATGGCGATTCCGACGCCGGAGAACAGGAACACGAGCGTGAGCCCGGAGCTCAGCATCGCGGTGAGGAGGCCGAACAGGAACATCACCACATTGATCCCGAAGAACGTGGTGCCGGTGATCCTGGCCCAGTTCTTGCCGGCGCGGCAGGCGAAGGCCATCCAGACCCACAGGCCCGCGGTGATCAACGAGGTGACGATGCTGAACCCCACGGTCACCGACATGAGCAGATCCAGATCGGACCCGCGCACCACACCGCCGGTCGAGTCGAGGACCTCGCCGCGGGTCTGGTCGAGGATGGTGAACGAGTAGACCAGCGAGAGCAGGGTAACGACCGCGCCCGCGAGCATCAGGTAGAAGGCGTTCTGCACACTCGGCGGAACCACGCGCGGGCCCGCGGGTGCACCCGGCTGACCTGGATACGGCGCACCCGGCACATAGGGCGCGCCCTGGTAGGCGGGGTCGACATACGGTGCGGCCGGATACGGCGACGGCATCGTCCCCGGATACGGAGCCGCGGGTGCGTACGGCTGCGCGGGTACCGCACCCGGATGCGGCGCCGCGGCGGGTGCGTACGGGTCCGCCCCCACAGGCACCGCCGCTGGGTACGGCTGCGCCGGGATCGCTCCCGAAGGGACTCCCCCGACGGGCGGAAGCGGCACGGCCGCACCGGCGGGCGGGTGGGACGCGACCGCGGGCGGTGGGACCGCGTCGGGGTACGACGTCAGCTCATCCCCGGTGTGCGGATGCTTGTGGTCTGCCGACGAATCCGGCACGGTCTTGGCCCCCTCCTGGTGAAGTCCGGCCCACTCTATCGGCCGGGACCGACACCGGCTGCCCGGCGGCCGGAGGTCAACCCCGCGGACGCCGCCCCGCGGGCCGGTCAGCGCACGCGGGCGCGGACCAGCTCGCGGGCGGCGGTGCGGTAGCGGTCGGCGATCAGCCGGACCACCTCGGGATGCACGCCGATCGGCTCGGCGACCCCGTCGGCGCCCGCGTCGTGCAGGCGCTGATGGAACAGGCCGTGCGCGAGCAGGTACGAGGCGATGAAGACCTTGCGCGCCCCGGTCTCGCGCAGCGACGCGACGACCTCGGGCACCCGGGGCGAACCGGTGGCCACGTAGGCGATGCGGACCGGTGCGCCGAGCTGCTCGGCCAGCATGCCCGCCGCGCGCCGGACATCCTGGCGCGCTCGCGAATCCGAGGACCCGGCGGCGGCGAAGACCACCGCGTCGCCCGGCCGCCAGCCCGCCGCGCGCAGCCGCACGCCCATGATCGCGGCCAGCGCCGGATCGGGGCCCATGGCGGCGGTCACCGCGACCGAGCTGTGCCCGCTCTCGGCGACCTCGCGCGGAACATCCTGGTAGACGTGGTATCCCGAGGCCAGGAAGGCCGGGACCACCACGGCGGGACCGTCGAGATCGCGCAGCACCTCCGAGGGCGAGGGGCCGAGCACGTCGACGAAGGCGGTGCGCAGGGCCGCGTTGGGCGCCGCGCCTTCGGCCTGCGCGCCCAGTTCCACGGCGACCGCCTCGGCGAGCGCGGCGATCATCTCCACACCGCGCGTGCTGCGGGTGCCGTGCGCGACGAGCACCAGGGCCGGCTCACCCGGCCGCGCGGTACTCACCACACTCCGATCGGCTGCACCGCGCGCGGTGACCGGGCGGGGGTGCCGATGCCTGCCGCGTGCGGCGGCTGCACGGGCGGGCGCACCGGGGTGTCGGCGCAGTCGGCGGCGTCCAGGGCCAGCCGGTAGCCGCGCTTGACCACGGTCTGGATGGCCTTGGGGGTGCCGAGACCGGCCCGCAACCGGGCGATGGCGGTCTCCACGGCGTGGGTGTCGTCACCGCCGCCGGGCAGCGCGGACAGCAGGTCCTCGCGGGAGACGACCCGGCCGGGCTGACGGGCCAGCGACCGCATCAACGCCATCGGCGCGGGCGCCAGCGAACGCACCTCGCCGTCGACGACGACGCAGCCACCACGCACGCTGATCAGATGACCGGCCGCGTAGATGCGGTTGGCGCGCCGGGGCAGTTCCTCGGCGACGTGGCGGGCCAGCGCACCGAGACGGGCCCGGCCCGGCATGGTGGTCGGCACGCCGAGTTCCTCGAGCGGCGCGGCGGTGATCGGGCCGACACAGGCGGCCAGTACCCGCCCGCGCAGCGCGTGCAGCAGCGATTCGAGCAGCCCGGTCTCCTTGGCCCGCATGAGCATCGAGGCCACGGCGGGCGCGCTGGTGAAGGTGACGCAGTCCAGGCTGCCAGCGACGATCGACTCGATCATGGTGTCCATCGGCCCGCGGTCGGCGGGCGGCTCCCACCGGTACACCGGCACCGGAACCACATCGGCGCCCGCGCAGCGCAGCACCTCGCAGAAGTCCGGCACCGGCTCCCACTCGGTGGTGGCGCCGTGCAGCTGCACCGCGATGCGCACGCCCTCCACGCCTTCGGCGAGCAGGTGATCGAGCACCTCGGCCGAGGACTCGGACGCGGGCGACCACTCCTCGCGCAGTTCGGCGGCGCGGATGGCGCCCTTGGCCTTGGGGCCGCGGGCCAGCATCCGGGTCGAGGCGAGGGTGTCGCGCAGGACCTCGGCCAGACCCCAGCCCTCGGCCGCCTCCATCCAGCCGCGGAAACCGATGCCGGTGGTGGCGACGGTGATCTGCGGCGGATCGGCGATGAGCTGTTCGGTGACCCGTTCCAGCTCGGTGTCGTCGGCCAGCGGGATGATGCGGATGGCGGGGGCGGAGACCACGGTCGCGCCCTTGCGGGTGAGCAGGGTGCCGAACTCCTCGGCCCGGCGGGCGGCGGTGACGCCGATGGTGAAGCCGGCCAGGCAGGGGCCGCTGTCGATCGGAGAGGTCATGAAGTCACCGGTTCGTTCGACACCGAGACCATGCCACCGTCGAGCCGCACCGCGTAGACCGGCAGCGACTGGGTCGCGTCGTCGAGGCAGTGGCCGTCGATCAGCGAGAACGCCTGCTTGAGCAGCGGCGAGGCCACGACGGGCTGGCCGCCGCGATCGCCCACGATGCCGCGGGACATGACCGCGGCCCGGCCGAACGGATCGATGTTGCCGACGGCGGCGAGCGTGCCGTCGGGGAGCAGGAACAGGGCGGCCTGCTTGCCGCCGGTCAGCAGGACAGCAACGCCGCGGCCCGGGATCAGGAAGTCGAGCCGGCAGGCCTTGGTCCAGCCTGTGGTCGTCTCCGTGGTGATGGTGGGTGTGTCGATTACGGTCATCGGGTTCCTCCTCCGAACGCCTTACTCATTGGTACAGGCGCCCTGTTTCCGCAGGGTTAAGCGCTTATTTCCCGGCTGCTGCTGTGTCGGACCCAACACCCACCGGCATGGGGGGCAGGCCCAGGAGCACGGGAACCTTGCGCTCGCCGCTGTCGTCGAACGAGATCGTGGGGTCGGTTTCGTCAGGGGCATTGACGAAGGAGACGAAGCGCGAGAGCTTGTTCTTGTCCTCGAGCACCGCGGCCCACTCGTCCTTGTAGCCCTCGACGTGCTTGGCCATGGCGGCCTCGAGGTCGTCGGCGATACCCAGGCTGTCCTCGCAGACGACGGCCTTGAGGTAGTCCATGCCACCCTCGAGGGCCTCCTGCCAGGGCGCGGTGCGCTGCAGGCGGTCGGCGGTGCGGATGTAGAACATCAGGTAGCGGTCGATGTACTTGATCAGCGTCTCGTCGTCGAGCTCGCCGGCCAGCAGCACCGCGTGCTTGGGGGTCAGGCCGCCGTTGCCGCCGACGTAGAGGTTCCAGCCGTGCTCGGTGGCGATCACGCCGACGTCCTTGCCGCGGGCCTCGGCGCATTCGCGCGCGCAACCCGACACGGCCAGCTTGATCTTGTGCGGCGAGCGCAGACCCCGGTAACGCTTCTCCAGCAGCACGGCCATGCCGACCGAGTCCTGCTGGCCGTAGCGGCACCAGGTGGACCCGACGCAGCTCTTGACCGTGCGCAGCGACTTGCCGTAGGCGTGCCCGGACTCCATGCCCGCGTCCACCAGACGCTGCCAGATCGGGGGCAGCTGGTCGACGGTGGCGCCGAACAGGTCGATGCGCTGACCACCGGTGACCTTGACGTAGAGGCCGAACTCCTTGGCGACCTCGCCGATCACGATCAGCTGCTCGGCGGTGACCTCACCACCGGGCATCCGCGGCACCACCGAGTAGGTGCCGTTCTTCTGCAGGTTGGCCAGGAAGTGGTCGTTGGTGTCCTGCAGCGCGGCCTGCTCGCCCTCGAGGATGTGATCGCTCGAGGTCGAGGCCAGGATGGAGGCGACGGTCGGCTTGCAGATGTCGCAGCCGGTGCCCTTGCCGTGCTTGACGATCAGCTCGGAGAAGGTGCGGATGCCGGTGACGGCGACGATGTCGAACAGTTCGGCGCGCGACTGCTCGAAGTGCTCGCACAGCGCCTTGGACATCGCCACGCCGGACTGCTCGAGCAGCTTCTTGATCATCGGCACACAGCCACCGCAGGAGGTGCCTGCGTTGGTGCAGCTCTTGACCTGGGCGATGTCGCAGGCGCCCTCGGCGATCGCGCCGCAGATCGAGCCCTTGTCGACGTTGTTGCAGGAACAGATCTGGGCGTCGTCGGGCAGCGCGTCGGCGCCGAGCTCGGCACCGGCCGGGGAGATCAGCGAGGCCGGGTCGGCGGGCAGCGGGCGACCGACCAGCGGGCGCAGCGCCGCGTAGGCGGTGGCGTCGCCGACCAGGATGCCGCCGAGCAGGGTCTGCGCGTCGTCGGAGACGACCAGCTTGGCGTAGGTGCCCTTGGCCGCGTCGTGCAGGACCACCGACAGCGCGCCCTCGGTGGTGGCGTGCGCGTCACCGAAGGAGGCCACGTCGACACCCATCAGCTTCAGCTTGGTGGACATGTCGGCGCCGGGGAACTCACCCTCCCCGCCCAGCAGACGGTCGGCGACGATCTCGGCGGTGGTGTAACCGGGGGCCACCAGGCCGTAGCAGACGCCCTCGATGGCCGCGCACTCACCGACGGCGTAGATGTCAGGGTCGGAGGTGACCATGGACAGGTCGGTGAGGATGCCACCGCGCGCGCCCAGCTCGAGGCCCGCTTCCCGGGCGACCGCGTCGTGCGGGCGGACACCGGCGGAGAACACCAGCAGCGAGGCGTCGATCACCGACTCGTCGGACAGGGTCACCTTCAGCCCGCCGTCGGCCTGCTCGATGTTGGCCGTGCCCACGCCGGTGTGCACGTTCAGGCCGAGGTCGGCGACGAGCTTCTCCAGCACCGAGCTGCCGCCGTCGTCGATCTGGGCGGGCATCAGGCGGGGCGCGAACTCGACCACGTGCGGGGTCATGCCCATCAGGCGCAGCGCGTTGGCCGCCTCCAGGCCGAGCAGACCACCGCCGACGACCACGCCGTGCGCGCCGGGACCGGCGGCCTCGGCCGCGGCCCGGATGCCGTCGAGGTCCTCGATGGTGCGGTAGACGAAGCATTCGGGCAGGTCGTGGCCGGGCACCGGCGGCACGAAGGCGTAGGAACCGGTCGCCATGACCAGCGCGTCGTAGGAGATCACCTCGCCGGTGGAGCTGGTGACGGTCTTGGCCGCGCGGTCGATCGCGGCGCCGCGCTGGCCCAGCCGCAGGTCGACCAGGTCGTCACCGGCGTACTCGTTGCCGGGCAGCGCCAGCGCGGACGGGTCCCAGGCGCCGACGTAGTAGGACAGGCCGACGCGGTCGTAGGCGGGCAGCTTCTCCTCGGACAGGATGACGACCTGCCACTGGCCGGCCTCGTCGCGGGCGCGCAGGGCTTCGACGAAACGGTGTCCGACCATGCCGTGGCCGACCACGACGACTGTTTTGCGAGTGCTGTTCATGGGAGGGACCTCCTTGTGATGGTCGGTTGTCAGCGGCGAGCCGACGTATTGGCCGACGAAGCGTTGTTTTCGGCCTCGAGGACCAGGGACTCGGCCTCGACCACCACATCGGAGTCGGAGGACGGGGACAGGCGCGGACGGCGCAGGAACACCGTCCAGGTGACGGCCGCGCAGAGCACGTAGAACACCAGGAACACCCAGAACGCGGTGGTGGCCGAGGAGGTGCTGGCGTAGGAGCTGCGCAGCACCATGTTGATGCCGACACCACCCAGCGAGCCGATCGCGCCGACGAAGCCGATCAGCGCGCCACCGGCGTTCTGCGACCAGGCGGCCTGTTCGGCGCGGGTGCCCGGCAGGCTCTTGGACTTGGCCTCGAACACCGACGGGATGATCTTGGTGACGGCACCGTTGCCGAAACCGGACAGGACGAACAGGGCGATGAAGCCGATGACCAGCACGGTCATGGTGGCGCCGGAGGCGACCCCGTTGTTGCGGTCGGCCATGGTCGAGGCGGCGATGACGATCAGCGTGGCGGCCATCATGGCGCCGAAGGTGCCCAGCGCGACCCGGCTGCCGCCGATCCGGTCGGCCATCTTGCCGCCGTAGGGGCGGGCCAGCGAGCCCAGCAGCGGGCCGATGAAGGCGATCGAGGCGGCGTGGATGGCGGCCTGGGCGGCGGTGTCGCCACCGGCCTTGAAGCTGATCTGCAGGATCTGGCCGAAGGCGAAGCTGTAGCCGATGAACGAACCGAAGGTGCCGATGTAGAGGAACGCGATCACCCACGACTGCGGCACCCGCAGGGCCTTGCCCATGTAGGACAGGTCGGCCTTCTGGTTGGTCAGGTTGTCCATGTACAGCGCGGCGCCGACCGCGGTGAGACCGACGAAGACCAGGTAGATCGCGCAGATGAGGTAGGCGTAGTCGCCGCCGAGGGTGACCAGCACCAGCAGGCCGAGCAGCTGGATCACCGGCACGCCGATATTGCCGCCGCCCGCGTTCATGCCCAGCGCCCAGCCCTTGAGCCGCTGCGGGTAGAAGGCGTTGATATTGGTCATCGAGGAGGCGAAGTTGCCACCACCGACACCGGCGAACGCGGCCACGATCAGGAAGGTCGTGTACGAGGTGCCCGGCTGGGTGACGAAGTACAGCGTCAGCAGCAGCGGCACCAGCAGCAGCAGCGCGCTGAAGATCGTCCAGTTGCGGCCGCCGAAGCGGGCGGTGGCCACGGTGTAGGGGATGCGCAGGAACCCGCCGACCAGCGTCGGCATGGCGACGAGGAAGAACTTGCCCGCCGCGTCGATGCCGAACTTGTCGGTGGGCATGAACAGCACCATCACCGACCAGATCGACCACACCGAGAACCCGACGTGCTCGGCGATCACCGACCAGATCAGGTTGCGCTTGGCGATGTCCTTGCCGCCGGCCTCCCAGGCCGCGACATCTTCGGCATCCCAGTGCTCGATGTCGTGGTTACGCTTCAGCGTGCTCAAGTTGGGCCTCCCAAAAGTGCGATGGCCCAACGGTAGGAAATCGGTATTGCCGAAATGCTGCGGGAAATGTCGCGCGAATCAACGGTTTCTCACCATTCGCGGGGAATCGGGGTGAGATCGTGTCGTTTGTTTCCGGCATGTGACACAACGATTTCCGCAGGTAAGGAAGCAGCGGAATTTCGCGCGAACGCCACGTGAGGGTGTGACCTACGCTGCACCGCCTCCCCGCGCCTCATAGCCGGACTCAGGCGCGGGGCGATTCGGGCAGGCGGCTACGCGGAAGTGTTCGACGGACTCAGCCCGTGCCCGACGAGTTACCCATGTACGCCCTAGATCAGTCGGCGGCTACCAAGTATCTTCCAGCATGCGCGGCTTGCACGCCTGCCAGGCGCCGATCAGCAGGATCACCAGCGCGACGCCGAGCATCTCGAACGGGATCAGCCAGCCGCCGGTCCAGCTGTGCAGCATGCCGAACAGCAGCGGGCCCACGCTGGCCAGCGCGTAGCCGACGCCCTGGGTGAAGCCCGAGAGCGCGGCCGAACCCTGCGGGGTGCGGGTGCGCAGGTTGATCAGGGTCAGCGCCATCGGAAAGGTGCTCGGGCCAAGGCCGAGCAGGATCACCCAGAGCACCGGGGCGCCCATCGGCGCGATCAGCAGCCCGGCGAAGGCGGCGACGAACAGCACCACACAGCCGACCACCACGGGGAACGGGTTGCGCATGCGCGAGACCACGGTGGGCGCGCCCAGCGCCGGGATCAGGCCCATCAGCGCGAACAGCCCGACCATGCTGCCGCCGAAGCCCGCGCTCGCGCCCGCGTCGGACAGGATCTTGGGCAGCCAGGCGAAGATGGCGTAGGTGGTCAGCGAGGTCATGCCGAACATGGCGGCCATGCCCCAAGCCAGGGGCGAGCGCCAGATGGCGGTGGCGGCGGCGTGGGATTCGGCGGGCAGCGCGGTGACATCGTGCTTGTCGCGGCCCTCCCGGTCACGCAGGACGAACAGCCACGGCACCGCGGCGGCGAAGCCGACCAGGGCCCACACGCCCAGCGAGATGCGCCAGCCGTGCGCCTGCTCGAGCGGCACCGCGACGAACGCGGGGATGACGGTGCTCAACTGCACCATGACGATGTAGAGCGAGCTGATCGCGGCGAGCCGGTCGGCGAAATAGCGTTTGACCAGCGGCGGGATCACCACATTGCCGATGCCCATGCCCAGCAGCACCACCGCGGAGAAGGCCAGCAGCTCCCCCGTCCCGTGGGCGAAGGCCCGCGTCAGCGACCCGGTCCCGGCCAGCAGCATGGCCAGCAGCACCGTGCGCTCGAGCCCGAAGCGGCGCACCAGTATCGGCGTGAGCAGCCCCGCGAACCCGAACATGACGGTCGGCAACATGCCGAACACCCCGACGACCGCCGTCCCGTACCCGACATCGGCCCCGATGCTCTCGGCCAGCGGGCTGAACGCGGTGACCGCGGCGCGCAGGGTGAGCGCGGACATGACGATCGCCGCGAGAACCAGCAGCCGCCCCTCGATCAACGAGCGGCGACTGATCCGTCCCTCGTCGGCCACGACCTCCGGCTCGGGGTCGCGCAGCTGCGGGGCGGTGACGGATTCGTGGAGTGGCGGCACCGAGAAATCATAGGATGACCCGATGACCAAAGCCAAGCGACTGTGAGCAGAAGTACGCGCGGAGACGGCCCAGTAGTCTTGCTGACGTGCAACCCGTCCGGCGAACCAGCCTCATCGCCCAGGTCACCGAGCAGCTTCGGGCCGAAATCCGTTCCGGCCGTTGGCCCGTGGGCCGGCGCATCCCCACCGAACCCGAGCTCACCGAGCTCACCGGGACCGGGCGCAATACCGTGCGCGAAGCCGTCCAGGCGCTCGTGCACGCGGGCATGCTCGAACGACGCCAGGGCTCGGGGACCTATGTGATCGCCACCTCCGAGGTGGGCGGCACCCTGGCCAAGTACTTCGCCGACGCCCAGGAACGCGACATCCTCGAACTGCGTCAGGCCCTCGACACCACCGCCGCCGGGCTGGCCGCGCGCCGCCGCGACGACGCCGACATCGCCACCCTGCGCCGTCTGCTGGCCGAGCGCAGCGATCGCGACTGGTCCGTGCCGGACCCGGTGGCCATCGCCGCCGATGTGGAACTGCACCGCGCGATCGTGGTCGCCAGCCACAACGCGGTGTATCTGGAGTTCTACGACTCGCTGCTGCCGATCATCGAGCAGGCCATCCACGCGCGGACCGCGCGCTCCGACGACGCCTACGACACCGAGCACGCCGAGCTGGTGCAGGCCGTCATCGACGGTGACGCCGAGCGGGCCATGCAGGCCACCCGCTGCTTCCTCGGGTCGCTGCTGGCGCAGTATCCCGACAGGTAACCGATCGGTCACCGCGCCCGGATCGCGCGGTGAGGTCGAGTTGGCGGGAACGTCACCTGAGGCCACGGGCACGCAACAACCGGCTCCTACCGTTGACTCGACCCCGCAGACAGCGGCATCGCACTCCCCCGAAAAGCGATGTGGCGCTGTCGAGCCCGATCGAGAGGAAGCCGATGACCGCGATCGCCGCCACCGGCACAGCGACGGAAGCCCCGTCCTTCGACTATCAGCGCAAGGGCCGCTGGCTGACCCGGTGGAACCCCGACGACCCGGCGTTCTGGGAGGCGGGCGGCAAACAGACCGCCCGCAAGAACCTGTGGTTCTCGGTGTTCGCCGAGAATCTGGGCTTCAGTATCTGGGTGATCTGGGGTTCCATCGTCACCGCCATGGGCTCGGCCGGGTTCACCTTCCTGGCCGGGCTGGGCAAGGGCGACCCCACCGCGGTCGGCAACGCCCTGCTGCTCACCTCGGTGCCCACCCTGGTCGGTGCCGCCCTGCGCATCCCCTACACCTTCGCGGTGCCGAAGTTCGGTGGGCGCGCGTTCACCGCGTTCAGTGCGGCGATGCTGTTCTTCCCGGCGCTGGGCATCATCTACTTCGTCAACCAGCCGGGCACGCCGCTGTGGGTGTTCCTCGTGCTGGCCTCGCTGGCCGGTGTCGGCGGCGGTAACTTCTCCTCGTCGATGGCCAATATCTCGTTCTTCTTCCCGGAGGGCAAGAAGGGCGCGGCGCTGGGCCTCAATGCCGCGGGCGGCAATCTCGGTGTCGCGCAGACCCAGCTGATCGTGCCGCTGCTGATCACCCTGGGCACCCACATCATGGCCAAGGACGCCGGCGGCTACCGCTTCGGCATCACCCTGGCCGTGCTGTTCTGGCTGCCGTTCATCGCGGTGGCGACCCTGGGCGCGCTGTACTTCATGGATTCGGTCGCCGAGGCCAAGTCCGACGGGCGGTCCTACAAGCTGGCCCTGACCAACCGGCACACGTGGGTGATGGCCTTCCTCTACATCGGCACCTTCGGTTCGTTCATCGGCTTCTCCTTCGCCTTCCCCACCCTGATCAAGGCGACCTTCCCCGAGCTGGCCTCGATCGGCTGGATCACCACCCTGGGCAACCTGGCCTTCCTGGGCGCGCTGGTGGGCTCGTTCAGCCGTCCGTTCGGTGGCTGGGTGGCCGACAAGGTCGGCGGCGGCGCCAAGATCACCGTCTACGTCTTCGGCGGGATGGCGGTCGCGGTGGCGTTCATCGTGCTCGCGGTCGAGCTGAAGAGCTTCCCGCTCTACCTGGCCGGGTTCCTGGCGCTGTTCGTGCTGGCGGGCATCGGCAACGGCTCGACCTACCGGATGATCCCGTCGATCTTCAACGCCACCGCCAAGAAGTACGCCGCCGAGCACGGGATGGACGCCGCCGAGGCGCTCATCTCGGCCAAGCGGCAGGCCGGTGCGGCGATCGGTGTCATCGGCGCGGTCGGCGCGGCGGGCGGCTTCGTCGTGCAGCAGGCGCTGCGGCTGTCGAATGTGCACCTGCACACCATGGTTCCCGCCTTCTGGGCCTACGCGGCGGTGTTCCTGGTGATGGCCGCGGTGACCTGGTGGTGCTACCTGCGCACCGGCTTCGCCACCGACCGGGTGCCGTCCCTGGCCTACGCGGGAGTCTGATCCCTGTTCCCCACACCGAAAGCCACGTCCGGAACCTCCTCTCCGGACGTGGCTTTCGGCTGTCACAGCCAGTACGACACTGTGTGACAACGCTTTTCGCGCTGGTTTATGGCCTCACCACCGACGCTGCCCTTACCCTGGATGTGGACGTTGCGTCGGGGCGGCAGAGGTGAGCGGATCGTTGGACATCTCGGACAGGGTGACCGAACCGGTGTTCCGGTCTGCCGTCGTCGACGACCTGCCCGCCATCGCCGCACTGGAGTCCAGCGAATTCGAACCACTCGCCTACCCGTACTTCGCGCTGCGCCAGCTGTTCGACGTGCACGGATCGCACTGGGTGGTGGCCGATCTGGGCGGCGTGGTGTGTGGCTACGCGCTCGTCGCGGTCGGGCCGGCCCGCAGCGCCTGGCTGATCGGGCTGGCCGTGGCGGCGCACTGCCGGGGGCGCGGCCTGGGGCGGCTGCTGCTCGACCGCGCGGTGGCGGGATGCCGGGCCGGTGCGGTGGACGCGGTGTTCATCACGGTGCGCCCGTCGAACGCGCCCGCGGCGAATCTGTACAAGGAATCGGGGTTCACCTGGGCCGGCTACGAGGACCAGTACTTCGGGGCGGGGGAACCTCGTGAACTGCTGGTGCACTGGCTCGCGCCCACCCCCGATCGCTGGCCGCCGGTGGACCGCTGGGATCCGCGCTGGCGCAAGGGCGGGCACGCGCCGCCGGGTGGCTAGCGCGCGAGGAGAACCGGGGGAAGAGCATGGAATACGCCGAACAGCGACAGCTCAGTGATTTCGTCGCCGCCAAGACCAACCTGATCCACCGCCACGCCGACGCCTTCGCCGCCGAGATCGCCGAGTTCCGGCGCGGTGACGGCGTGGCCGACGAACACGAACTGCTCGACGGCTTCAACCACCAGGTCGAATCCATCCTGCTCAGCTACACCCCGCCCACGAGCCGTCGCGCCGGGGACAGCCTGGTCTTCGGCCACCTCTACGGCGCCGCCGACCCGGCCCGGCTGCGCACCGCGGGCGAGGACCTGCAACTGGTCACCACGCTGAGCGCGCTGTTCGCCGCCGAGGTGGAGACGCGCGGCCCGCTGCGCCTGAGCCGCACCCAGGACACCCTGCTCGCCGAGGTCTACGAGGAGATCGGCGAACACCTGCTGCGTGCCCGGCTGCCCGCCCACGCGGCACTGGCCTTCCGCCAGGCCTATCGCCTGCACACCGTGACCGAGGACTTCCGCGGCCAGGACCGCTGCGGGCTGAGCCAGGCCAGGGCCCGCACCCTGGCCCATCCGACCCGACGCGGTCGCGTGCTGGGCCGCACCTCGGATCTGCTGTGCGGCTACGGTTATCGCCCGTTCCGGCTGCTGGGCTGGATCGCCGCGCAGATCGCGCTGTTCACCCTCGCGGTGGTGGCCACCTCGCAGACCAGCGTCGGGATCGCGATGTATCTGGGATTCATCAGCTTCCTGAATCCGCTGGGCTACCAGGATGTGGAGACCACGGGCACGCTGGCGCGGGTGATCCTCACCGTGGAGGCCTACACCGGCATCGTGTCGATCTCGGTGTTCTTCGCGCTGCTGGTGCGTCAGCTGTTCCGGCTGTGATCACCAGACGGTGCTCACCCGGTTCAGCGCGGCCAGGGTGGCCACCGCGAGCCGGTCGCGCAGCTGCCCGACCCTGGCGTGCCACTGCCTGCTGAATCCCGGATCGGCCTCGAGCACGTCCCACAGCCCACGCAGCGGCGGCGGCGTGGACGAGCCCGGCATCCACAGGTAGACCAGGTGTTCGAGCAGCGGGCTGATCACCTGGTCGACCGGGGTGCGCGAGAGTTCGTACATCTCGGCCTCGTCGATCACCTCGGTGAGCACGGTCAGCAGCCAGTCGTGCAGGGCCAGGTCGTCGCAGAAGGCCGGGACCGCGGCCAGTTCGGCGAGGTCGCCGACGACGAAGTCGGCGGTGCGCAGTTCGCCGGGGTGCAGCGTCATCGTCATGGTGGCCGCACTGCCCGCTTCCACCCGCGCCGCCCAGCGCAGCCGGGTGGTCGGGGTGTGCAGCGGCGGGTTCTGGTCGAGCATCGGGTTGCGCCGGACCCGGGTGGCCAGCCGCGCGGCGACCGCGCCGGGGTCGAAGGTGTCGGTGGCCGAATCCCGCACCGTGAGAAAGCCCGCGGTCAGTTCCGCGCCGAGACTCGCGGGCACCCGGGTCAGCACCTCGGCGACCCCGGGCCTGCCCAGATAGTGCACCCACTTCTGCCGCCGGTCCGAGGTCGCGGGCACCACCGTGCTGTGCGCCGAGCTCTGCATGATCCGCCCGCCGACCACCGAGGCCCGCGCGGCGACGGTGCCCACCGCCCTGACCCGGCGCTGATCCGGGGTGGCGAAGCGGCAGTCGATGCCCTCCACCACCACCGGCGACTGCGCCCAGATCACCGGACGTTCCCGCGAGCGCACCGGCCGCCCGTGCACCAGCGCCATCAGCTCGGCGGCCGAACCACGGCTCAGCGCGGCGGATTCGGGAAGCAGGGCGGTGCGTACCTCGCCGAGCACCGCCGACACCGGAGGGTGCGGTTCCATCGTTGCAGCGTACTGGCCGCTCACTCGGCGCAGAGGAAATAGTGCGCGAGCCGCTCGCTGATCCGGTCGGTCGGCGTGATCCGGTTCTCCTGCGCGCGCTGGGCGTAGACGGCGGTGACGCCGGCGTCGATGTCGAGGTGGTCCAGGATCTGCTGCACCGAATGTTCGATGCCCAGATAGCGTTTCGGCAGCACCGACATCGACCGGAAGGCCGCGAAGGGCGTCGCGTCGTGCAGTTGCATGACCGAGGGCAGCAGCGCCCAGGTGTCGGGCCACTCCTGGGTGCGCCATTCGCGGAAGTCGGCGGGCTCGGCGACCCGCCTGCCCTCGAAACGGACCATGCCCAGCCGCAGCAACTGCCAGACCGAGGCCAGGAACGGGCACGACCAGTACCGGTCCTCGCGGTCGGGTTCGCGCCGCCACATCTCCACGTCGAGGAAGATCGAGTGGTTGCGCCTGCTCAGTTCCTGCGGCGGTTCGTAGTCGCGCAGGTCCATGGCCTCGCGGCGTTCGTCGTCGCTGGAGCGGCGGCCGTTGGCCAGCCAGCCGAGTTCGCTGGTCGGCGGCCTGCGGCCGGTGTAGTCCTCGAGCGGTTCGGCGACCACCATGTCGGCGACCACCTGGGCCAGCTCGATCGCGCTACCGCTGCCGTCGCGGCGCGGCACCGTCGCGCAGCCGGATTCGCGGCCCAGATAGTCGATCCGGATGCCGCATTCCTCGGCGATCCCGAGGAAGCGGGGCAGGATCTCACGCGGATCGGTGCCGCCGCGGAAGTAGTCGTCGACGAGGAAACAGGTGCTCACCCGCACCCGCGAGCGCTCGCCCGCGCGCTCGGCGAACTCGTCGCGGGCGATCTCGGTGAACGCGTTCACCAGGGGTGCGACCCGCTGGAACTGGGCGCGGATCGCGTCGGGCCGGTTGGCCAGTTCGTCCATCGAGAAGTGCCCGACCTCGAGCGAGACATGCGACAGGGCCACCGATTCCACCCGGGTGGCCGCCGTCGCCTCCTGGAACAACGAGTCCATCAGCTCCGCCTGTCGATCGGTACCCAGGTGTCGGGGTCGACCAGTTTCCTGGCCAGCCCCTCGAAGGCGTCCACGGTCTCCCGGTTGGCGATCCCGGCGCTGACATCGGCGTCGAGGATGATCTGCTCACGCCACTGCAACACCGGCTCGACCGGGGTGTCCCCCAGCAGCGAGCCCTGACCGAGGCGGTATTCGGCGGCGAGCGAGCGCAGCGCGGCGTCCTGGCGCAGCAGCCAGGCGGCCTGCGGTCCGCTGGCCGCCGCGGACTGGTCCAGCAGCGAGGGCACCGCGGTGCGCACGAACCGGATGCGTTGCAGCAGTTCGTCCTCGGTGTAGAGCGGGCGCCCGCCGAGGTCGGTGGTCGCGGTGCTCAGCAGGCCCTTGGGCCCGCGGACGAGGCCGTGCGCGGCCACGATGTGCTGACGCGTCCAGCGGTGGAACAGCAGCCAGCACACCTGCTTGTCGGGCATGTACTTGGGCGCGGTGGCCTCGAGCGCGATCTGCATGGCCACCGACCGGCCCGAACTCAGGTCGACGATCACCACCTTGAACGCCGCGTCCAGTTCGAGCAGCAGGTCCACACAGCGGCGCACCACGGCCGGGTTGTTGGCCTCCATCGCCTCGCCGCCGCCTTCGTCACCGGGCAGCAGCACCAGCTTGCCGCCCCGGGAGCGCTGGCTGCGCAGCGCGTCGCGATCGGTGGCGGCGCGCACGTCCAGGCGCTGCGGATCGCTGATCTCCCCGCGCAGATACGCGTGCAGACCCCGGCCCTGGGTGGCGCCGCGCTCCACCGCGCTGATCTCGAACAGCGCGCCCGCGGTCGGCGAACCGAAGTCGAAATCCACGTAGGCGGTGCTCATCCCGCGCATCCCGAGGCGGTAGGCCAGGTTGCAGCTGGTGACCGACCGGCCGGTCCCGCCCTTGTCGGACGTGGCGAACACGATCATCGGTTCAGATACTCCTCATCGCATCGGAGCGCGCGAAGGCCAGGCGATCCAGCTCGATCAGGGCCGCCGAGGCCAGCGTGAACGAGGTGCCCGGCTGGGTGTTGATCAGCGCGCGGGCCCGGGCGAGCTGCTGCTCGATCAGGTCCAGCGACAGGCGGTTGGCCGAGGAGTCGGAGATGCTCACCTCGAGCATCTCCTGATTGAGCAGATGCTCTGCCTCGTTGAGGATCTCGACGGCGCGATTGACCATGGCGGTCGAGCGCAGCGGGGTCTCGCGGAAGGTGCGGTCGGCGGCCACCAGGCACTCCACCATCCGCTCGGTGAGATACCAGGAGGGCCGGTCGCGGTGGGTGCCACCGAAGATCACCGCCGGATCGTCCCAGAGCCCGCGCGCCTCGCCCTCGGCGATCACCCGGCGGTCCAGGTGATCCATCACGGTCTTGGCCAGTTCCATCAGCTGGTCGCGCGCGGCGATGTTGCCGGAGAGCTGGGCGGCCTGCAACGCGCGCTTGAGCAGCACGGTGGCGAAGTCGGAGACGATCCATTCCAGTTGCGGCCCACCGCCGTCGACCTTCTCGGTGCCGCGCAGCACCATCCGCACGCCGGGGTCGTGCAGGGCCACCGCCGGGTCGGCCTTGGTGGGCCTGCTCTTGATCCGGCCGCGCCGCGACAGCTCGTCGAAGATGGCGACCGCGCGGGTGAGGTCGTCGTCGGAGGCGGTGCGGGCGATGAGTTCCTGGATGAGCACCGCCGACACGATCAGCGAGAAGTAGTCGGATTCCTCGCCGTCGGAGGTGCGCCACGGGATGTCCTCGAGCGGCCAGCGCCCGGACCCGAAGCGCGCCACCGTGGACCAGTAGCGCTGGGTGAGGTCCCAGCGCAGGCGCAGGGCGTCGGCCAGGCGCTGCTGTTCGGGGTTGAGCAGGTCGAGTTCTCTGGTGCGCTGGGACAGGATGTCGTTGATGCCGTCGAGGGCCACGACCGTGAAGTACAGGTAGGGCCGCGGGTCGGCGATGCCGGTGACCTGGGCGACCTCGCGGTCCTCGAAGGCCACCGGGTCGGCGTCCTGCACCACGCCCCAGCTCCAGCCGCATTCGAAGAGCTGATCGTCGTCGGCGAAGTCGGTGTGCGGTGTGCGGCCCAGCTTCACGTCGGTGCGCAGGCGCGAACGCACCCGGTCCAGGCTGACCCGCGCCGCCTCCACGACGGTGCGTTCCGGCGCCCCGGACTGGTTGAGCATGGCGAGCATGGCCCGCCCCGAGGACGAACGCACCGAGACGGTGTTGACGACGAAACTGCGGATCAGGCCGGTCATCGCGAGGGTCAGCCGGTCGGACAGCCCCGCGCCGAGCACCTCGATGCGGTCGTTGATGTCGGTGCGGCGTTCGGTATCGGCCCAGCGGTCGAAGACCCGCGCGAAACCGAGCCCGGCCAGGCACAGGGTCACCGCCATCGAATAGCTGTCCACCACTTCGATGGCCAGCTGCTGCTCGGTGGGCGGCTCGCCGCCCGCCGGGCGCAGGTAGCTGCCCGCGTCGAAGCGCGGGGTGCCGTCGGCGTCGGTGTTGCGGCGCAGGTATTCCTCGAGCAGGCCGATCATGGTGATGCCGATGCGGGCCGGGCCGCCGAAGGCGCTGAGCACCTCGCGCACGTCGTCGGACATGGATTCCGGCCGGTCCAGCGAGAAACTCTCGATCTCGGTGGCCGGATAGAGCAGGCACAGCAGCTGTTCGGAATCGCTGATCGAGTTCGCGTCCAGGACGCCGTCCCAGTGCCAGGTGCCGTCCCGGTAGCAGGCCGAGAGCATGGCGCTCCAAATGTCCAGAATCTGTTGTCTGGGCTGGATTCTCACCCGCAGCAATCCTCACCGCTCGTGACGGGCCGCGCGGGTCCCCCGGTCCAGCGCAGGACACATGGCGGCGATGCTCGATGAAGATAGCACGCGCGGGCCCAGGAAACGTTGGGTCTCAACGGTTTTGAAACAACATCAGACCCATCGGTCACGATGCGCGCATTTCGCCCTTACAGCGCCAAACGGACCATGTCGGCGGTGCGGGCCAGGCCCGGGAACGCCTCCGGGGTGGAGCGCGGGTGCAGCGCGTGCACCGCGAGCCGGAACATCAACGCGCGCAACAGCATCTGCGGCCACTCCGGCAGCGTCGACCAGCGGTCGAGCAGGCCGTCGTCGCCGCCGCCCCAGGCCAGCGCGTCGACCACCACCACACCCGCGGCCCAGGCGGCCGGGCGCCAGTACGGGGTGATGTCGGTGAGGCCGGGGGTGTGCGCCCCGGCGAACAGGACCGTGCCGAACAGATCACCGTGCACGAGCTGGTTCGGGGTGCGGATCGGCTTGCGCAGGGTGGCCAGCTGACCGATGAGCTCGAGGCTGCGCTGCCCGTCAGGAGTGGCCGCGATCGGCACGCCCCCCGCGCGCAGGCTGCGCAGCGGCACCGTCTCCCAGGCGGCGCGGTCGGCGGCGACGAACACGTCCACGTCGACCCACGGCGCGACCGGGGGCTGCACCAGGAACCGGGGCCGGTCCAGCTCGGAGGTGGCCTTGTGCAGGCGCAGCGAGACCGAGACGACCTCGTCGTGGCGCGGCTCGGGCGCCCCGTCGACATGGGTGTCGGCGCGCCAGCCCGACACCACGTACCGGCCGTCGGTGGCCCGCACCGGGCGCGCCACCCGCAGACCGTCGACCGCGAGCGTCTCGCGGACCTTCGCCGACCACGCGGCCCGCGCGTGATCGGCCACCGGACTCAGCACCACGTCACCGAATCGCCAGCCACCGTCCCAGTCACCGAGCGGGACCGGTGTCACTTCGCGAAGTCCGAATGTGGCGCGCACATGATCGGGGGGTTCGACTGAGGTCACGGCCGTACCGTAACCCCGGGTTCGCCCCGCGAGCCCTAAGCCACGCTGGCCCTGACCACTTTGCGACCTCGCCGCAACCAGCGGCGAGGTCGTGCGGTGGATCAGTAGACCGGCAGCGAGGGATCGACCTGTTTGGCCCAGGCCACGACCCCGCCCTGCAAATGCGTGGCATCGGCGAAACCGGCGCGCTTGAGCGCCGCCAGCGCCTCCGCCGAACGGATACCGGTCTTGCAGTGCAGCACGATCGGCTTGTGCTGGGGCAGCTCCGAGAGCGCCTCACCGGAGAGGATGCGGTCCTTGGGGATCAGCGTCGCGCCCTCGATGTGCACGATGTCCCACTCGACCGGCTCGCGCACGTCGATCAGCCGCACCTTGTCGGCGTCGAGCAGATCCTTCAGCTCGGCGGCGGTGATCGTCGAGCCGGCCGCGGCGGCCATGCCCTCCTCGGAGACCACACCGCAGAACGCCTCGTAGTCGATCAGTTCGGTGATCGGCTGACGTTCCGGATCGCGGCGCAGCTTGATCGTGCGGTAGTTCATGTCCAGCGCGTCGTAGACCATCAGACGGCCCAGCAGTGTCTCGCCGATCCCGGTGATCAGCTTGATCGCCTCGGTCACCATGATCGAGCCGATCGAGGCGCACAGCACGCCCAGCACGCCACCCTCGGCGCAGGAGGGCACCATGCCCGGCGGCGGGGCCTCCGGGTACAGGTCGCGGTAGTTGATGCCGCGGCCGTCGGGGGCGTCCTCCCAGAACACCGAGACCTGGCCCTCGAAGCGGTAGATCGAACCCCACACGTACGGCTTGCCCGCCAGGACGGCGGCGTCGTTGACCAGGTAGCGGGTCGCGAAATTGTCGGTGCCGTCGACGATGAGGTCGTACTGGCGGAACAACTCGACCGCGTTGTCCGGCTCGAGGCGGATCTTGTGCAGCTCGACGGTGATCCCCGAGTTGATCTCCAGGATCGAGTCGCGGGCGCTGTCGGCCTTGGAACGGCCGATATCGGATTCGCCGTGGATGACCTGACGCTGCAGATTGGACATGTCGACCTCGTCGAACTCGACGATGCCCAGGGTGCCGACTCCGGCCGCGGCCAGGTACAGCAGCGCCGGGGAACCGAGCCCGCCCGCGCCGATCACCAGCACCTTCGCGTTCTTGAGCCGCTTCTGCCCGTCCACACCCAGATCCGGGATGATCAGGTGGCGGCTGTAGCGGGCGACCTCGTCCTTGGTCAGCTCCGCGGCCGGTTCGACCAGCGGCGGGAGAGACCCGTTGATAGACACGTCACTTGCTCCTGTGTTCATTGGCGGCTGAGGGCTGGCAGTGATGACAACGTCACCGGCCGCGAGGTTCTTCCCTCCATGGTCGCGCATCGGCGCGGGTGTCAGCCTCGCGGGTACGGCCAGGGGTTGAAGCGGCAGGTCTTGCCGTCGGCGGGGACCACGCCGTGCGGGTCGAGCAAGGCGATGTCGTTGTTCTTGGTGCCGAAGGTCTGCTGCATCATGATCGGCGCCAGCCCGCCGTCGGTCTCGCACGGCTGGTGGCCGTGGTAGCCGATGGCGTGGCCGACCTCGTGGTTGATCTGGTACTGCCGGTAGGAGCCGATGTCGCCGTCGAAGGCCAGCGCGCCGCGCACCCAGCGCACCTCCGAGAGCACCACGCGGTCCAGGTCGGCGTTGTAGCAGGAGGAGTCGATCGGGATCTCGAAGCCGCAGGAGGCGCGGGTGGTGTCGCGGGAGGTCAGCGAGAGCCGGAAATCGGGTTCGCCGGTATCGATGCGCTGGAAGCCGAATTTGGTGTCGTGGGTCCAGCTCTTGGGATTGGCCAGGGTGGTCTCGACCATCTTGGCGACCGCGGCGTCACCGCCGAACGGGCCGGTGTCGATGCCGTCCTCGACCTCGACGGTGTAGCGGAAGACCCGCTCGGTGCCGACACCCACCTGCGGGCTGGTGCCGGGCACGATGTGCCAGGTGCCCGCCGCGCGCTCGACGTAGTCGCCGCCGTCGGGCAGCGCGCCCAGCGGCAGATCCGCGGGGAACTTCCCGTCCCCGGGCGGGGCACCGATGATGCCGGACTGGGCCGTCTTCGGGCTCAGCGCGCCGAAGCCGGGATCGGCGGGGGCGGGCATGGGCACCGCGCGCACGGCGTCGACGACCACCAGCACGGTCACCGCCAGCAGCACCGGCAGCGCGTAGGCGCGCCAGCCGTAGGTGGAGACGAACCGGCCGATCGCGCTCTGCTTCTTGGCGTCGCGTTGCGGGCTGCGCGGTCGGCCGTTGTCGGGCTGGGTGGGGTCCCAGCGAGCCCGCAGCGGCTGGCGGGATCGGTCGGCGGGCTGATACAGCCCCAGCGGGTCGTAGACCTGCAGTTCCCGCCCCTCTGACGCCGACGTCTCGGAACCGGACTCGGTGGATTGCGGGGGGCGAGCGACATCGCGCCCGCCGCCGGACGGTTGTTCCGGTCGGTCGGTCACCCCACCAGATTCTCACAGTCCGCAACCCGGCCCGTCGGGCGGCCGGACCGGATCGCGCGGTTACGGCCCGGCGAACCGCGTGGGCTGGTACTACATTTCCAGGGCGAAACTCCGTGGGAACACCGGGCGAGTATCGTTCGTGGGAAACCTGGACCGCACACCCTCGGCCCGGGGGCAACGACAAAGAGAGCCGAGATGACTGACCTCGTGGACCGCATGACCTCGCGCCGATCGGTGCCGGAGACGGTCCCGTCCAAGCGCGGCACCCGTATGCCCAGGGACGAACGGCGTCAGCAGCTGCTGCTGGCGGCCAGCGAGGTCTTCGTGCAGCGGGGCTACCACGCCGCGGGCATGGACGAGATCTCCCAGGTGGCCGGCGTCAGCAAGCCGGTGCTCTACCAGCACTTCGCCAGCAAGCTGGAGCTGTATCTGGCGGTGCTGCAGAACTATGTCGACATCCTGGTGTCGAGCGTGCGTCAGGCACTGCGCTCCACCACCGACAACAAGCAGCGCGTGCGGGCCGCGGTCGCCGCGTACTTCGACTTCGTGGACAACGAGATGCAGGGTTTCCGCCTGGTCTTCGAGTCCGACCTCACCTCCGAGCCGCAGGTGCAGCGCCGCGTCGAGCAGGCCACCGAGGCGTGCGTGGACGCGGTCTTCGACCTGGTCGCCCACGACTCCGGCCTGGACCCGTACCGCGCCCGCATCCTGGCCGTCGGCCTGGTGGGCGCCAGCCAGTTCACCGCCCGCTACTGGCTCGAGGCCGACCGCCCGATCCCCAAGGACGAGGCCGTCGACACCACCGTCGCACTGGCCTGGGGCGGCCTCAAGCACGTGCCCCTGCACCCGATCGGCCAGTAGACCCGCGAACACGCGAAAAGCCCCGCACCGATTCCGGTGCGGGGCTTTTCGGTGGAACGGCTAGACCGTGGCGAAGCCGACGCGGGGGGCGGCGGGCGAGCCGATCTCCACGTAGGCGACCTTCGCGGACTGGATCAGGAACTTGCGGCCCTTCTCGTCGGTGAGCGAGACGACGCCGCTCCCGCCGCCCAGCGCCTCGGACACCAGCGCCTCGATCTCTTCAGGGCTCTGCGCGCTGTTGATGACGAGCTCGCGCGGGCTATCCGAAATACCGATCTTGACCTCCACGGCCAACCTCCGAACGTAAGAGTCCTGTGTTGTCGGGTTCCAGGCTAATGCAGGGACGCCGGGCCGGTGACACGCCTATCTGCGCTGTGAGCGAACGGCTCAGGCGGGTTCGACCAGTTCGATCTCCAGCTCGACGGCCACCTTGTCGGCGAGCATGCCCGGCATCGGCCCGCCCACTCCGAAGTCGGTGCGCTTGATGGTGCCGGTGGCCGAGAAGCCCGCGTGCCGGGTGCCGTCGGGGAAGTCGGCGATGCCGCCCCACTCGACGTCGAAGGTGAGCGGTCGGGTGACGGTGCCGAGGGTGGCCTCGCCGACGACGGTGAAGCTCTCCCCGATGGTCACCGGCTGGGTGGAGCGGAAGCTCAGGGTGGGCCGGTTGGCGACGTCGAGGAAGTCGGCATTGCGCACGTGGGCGTCGCGGTCGGGGTTACCGGTGTCGAAGGAGTCCAGCTCGATGGTGGCCGACAGGCTCGCCGCGCCGGTCTCGTCGACGACGAACTCGGTGGCGAAGCGGGTGAAGCCGCCGCGGACCTTGGCGATACCGAGGTGCCGGATGGTGAAGGCGACCGAGGAGTGGTGGGCGTCCAGCGCCCAGGAACCGGCCTTGAGCTGCTGGGTCTGTGTCGAGGAAGTCATGCACCCAGCCTGTGCGGACCACGGTCCGTTAACCAGACCGCCGTTATCCTGGACCCGACAGGGCGTGGCTAGGCATCCCCGTGGCGGGGGACGATCGAGACATGGCAGGCACAGACATGACCGAGCAGCAGGGCCGACCGGCCTTCGCCGAGTTGCTGGTGGCCCGGCGCGGCGAACTGCGTCCCGAGGACGTCGGCCTGCCCGCGGGCGGGCGCCGCCGCACCCCGGGCCTGCGCCGCGAGGAAGTCGCCGTGCTCGCCGGGGTCAGCGCCGACTACCTGGCCCGGCTCGAACAGGGCCGCGACACGAATCCGTCGATGGCCGTGGTCGACGCGCTGGCCACCGCGCTGCGCTTCAACGAGACCGAACGCGCCCGCTTCAGCTGGCTGGCGCTGACCACCGGTAGCGAGTCGCGCTGCCCGAGTACCGCGTTCGATCCGAGCCTGGACCAGGTGCCCGCCGCGCTGCGCGCCGTCGTCGACGCTCTCGCCCCCGCACCGGCGTTCGTCCTGGGCCCGCGCGCGGCCGTGCTCGCCTGGAACAGCGCGTGGGCCGAGCTGGCGGCCCCGCTGGGCCTGCTCGACGGCCCCGAGGAGGTCAATCTGGCGCTGTGGACCTTCCGGCATCCGCTGGCACGCACCGCCGTCACCGACTGGGCCCAGTTCGCCGACCTGCAGGCCGACCAGCTCGCGCACACCCGGCTGCGCCGCCCCGAGGACGAACGCGTCGCGGCGGTCATCGAAACCCTGTGCGCCGAACCGGAATTCGCCCGCCGCTGGCAACCGCACCGGCTGGCCGAGGACACTCCGAGCCTGCTCGGCTTCGAACATCCCACCCTCGGCGCGCTCACCTTCACCGTGCAGACCCTGGCCGCCGAACGCGATCAGGAAGTGGTGATCTGGCTACCGCGCACCGCCGCCGCGGCCCGCACCCCGGACCTCCGCCTCGTCCCCACCCGCGCGGCTGACAACGATCGCCTGATCTCGCGCGAACACGGGTGAATCACCGGGCACGAGGCGCGAGATCTAGAGCCCGAGTTCGGCCATCCGGGCGGCGTGCCGCTCCTGCATGCGGTCGAACAGCGTGGCGATGCCGTTGAGGTCGCCGGTGGCGGCCAGCACCAGTTCGGCGAGCTCGTCGCGCTGGGCCATCACGTACTGCGCCTGGGTGATCGCCTCGCCGAGCAGCCTGCGGCCCCACAGGGTCAGGCGGTCGCGCTCGGAGCGGCTGGCGGCCACGGCGCTGCGCACCTCGTCGACGACGAACTGGGAATGCCCGGTCTCGACCAGCACATCGCGGACCACCTCGGCGACCTCGGCGGGCAGCGCGCCGGCGATCTCGGTGTAGAAGTCGGCGGCCAGACCGTCGCCGACGTAGAACTTCACCATCGACTCGAGCCAGGTCGAGGGGTCGGTGGAGGCGTGGTAGGAATCCAGCGCGCCCTCGTACTGGCGCATCGCGGCCTCCGGATCGGCGCCGCGGTCGCTCAGCGCGGCCTCGAGCGTCTCGAAGTGCGCGAGCTCGGCGGCGGCCATCTTGGCCACGGCCACCCGGCCACGCAGGCTCGGTGCGAGCTTGGCCTCCTCGGCGAGGCGGTAGAACGCGGAGATCTCACCGTAGGCGAGGACCGCGAACAGCTCGGTCACCCCCTGGTGGTCCGCGGCGAGCGGTTCGGTCGAGGCAACATCCGGCGCGGCAGAGGTCTGGGCTCCCATGCGCTTCACCTTAGTCCCGATCGGGGCTCACTCGCGTTCGGCCAGGAACTTGTCCAGGTGCGCCCAGGTGGTCTCGCGCGCGTCGGGACCGGTGAGGATGCCCAGGTGGCTGCCGGGGCAGACCTCGTAGGTCACCGACGGCGAGCCGCTGAGCGTGCGCAGCCCGGCCTCCACGGCGGCCTTGGGGGTGATCACGTCGGCGGTGCCGCCGATCAGCAGCACCGGCACGCGCACCTGCGACAGCTCCACGGTGCGGTCGCGCAGTTCGAGCTTGCCGTTGCCGATGTCGTTGGCCAGCATCATCCGGCCCCACAGCTGGTTGTAGAAGCGGCCGGGGTAGCCGGGCATCGACGACTGGAACCGGTCGATGGATTCCATCTTGGCCAGCGTCTCGGTCCTGGTGATGTTGTTGGCGATGAACATCGGCCGCTGCAACTCGCGTTCGAAGGCGGCCAGCCGGTAGCCGATCCGGGTGAGCGGGGCCGGGATGCCGCCCGCGGCCCGCACGAAGGCGGTGGTGGCCTTGCCGCCGGTCAGGTTCGCGACCGCGCGCAGCTGCGGGATGCCCAGCATCTTGTCGTAGTCGAGCGGGGCGCCGACGGCGGTGATCGAGCGGATCGGCAGCGCGGTGTTCGCGGCGGCGGTGAGCAGCGAGAACATGCCGCCCACCGACCAGCCGATCAGATCGACGGGCGCGCCGCCGCGATCGGCGCTGGTGCGCAGGATCGCCTCGGGCAGGATGTCGAGAATCCAGTCCTCGAAGCCCATGCGGCGGTCGGCGAAGCCGATGTCGCCGTAGTCGACCAGGTACGGCGCGCGCCCGGTCTCCACCAGGTAGCGGGCCAGGCTCTGGTCGCGGCGCAGATCGAAACAGGTGGCCGGGGCGGCCAGCGGAGGTACCAGCAGAACAGCGGAATCGCTTGCGGCGGACTGGAATTCGGTGTCGTAACGACGCAGCAGGCGATGCGGCTCGTCCCACAGCACGGTCGAGGGCGCCGGGTCGACGGGCTCGATGCCGGAGCCGAAGCTCAGCGCCCACGCGTTGCGGGCGGCCGTGGTGACGGTGTCGGTGATACTCACAGCTAGAAATGTCTCACACCCGGTACCGGCGGTACCAAGTGAGCTCCATTACAGGCGCGGACACGCGCGAAATCCGGGCCGGTGAATTGCGCTGTGACACACCATCGCTACCCGGTTCCACCTGCGCTCACGACGTTTTCGCGCGGCATTCAGCCACGTCGAAATTCGGATTGCGCACATTATCACGCTACAATCTCCGTGGACAACGCTAAATTCGCCGCCCCGGCGCACTCCAACGGGCGCGGCGCGCCACCGGCCACCGCGCGGTGGGCAGCGGCGATGTCCACCGAAAATGTGCGCGCACCGAATCCGCATCGCCGGCGTGCCGCGCCGATGACACCGTTTCCCCGGTTGTCCGGCGCCGGCCCGGCGAGTATCACAGGCGGATATGTGGTCGTCGCGGGCCGACCGGCCCGCCCCACCTCGTGCGTGCGAGATGCGATGACGAGGAAGGCACGAACCCTGAGCAAGATCACTGTCGAACAGGAACCCGGTCTCACCGACACCCTCCTGACGGCCGAACTGGACAACACCCACGTACCCCCGAGTTTCGCCGAATTGGGCGTCCGCGAAGAAATCGTGCGCGCGCTCGGCGAGATCGGAATCGAACGCACCTTCGCGATTCAGGAACTCACCCTGCCGCTGGCGCTGGCCGGCGAAGACCTCATCGGTCAGGCCCGTACCGGAATGGGCAAGACCTTCGGTTTCGGTGTGCCGCTGCTGCACCGCATCGCCACCGCCGACACCGGAACCACCCCGCTCGACGGCACCCCCCGCGCGCTGGTCATCGTGCCGACGCGTGAGCTGTGCATCCAGGTCACCAAGGACCTGGAGAACGCGAGCAAGTACCTGACCAACCACCAGGGTCCGCTGAAGGTCGCCGCCATCTACGGTGGCCGCCCCTACGACACCCAGATCGCCGCGCTGCGCGAGGGCGTCGACGTGGTCGTCGGCACCCCCGGCCGCCTGCTCGACCTGGCCAACCAGAACCACCTGATCCTCGGCAAGATCGGCGTGCTCGTCCTGGACGAGGCCGACGAGATGCTCGACCTCGGCTTCCTGCCCGATATCGAGCGCATCCTGTCGATGGTCCCCGACAAGCGTCAGACGATGCTGTTCTCGGCCACCATGCCCGGCCCGATCATCACCCTGGCCCGCACGTTCCTGACCCGGCCGACGCACATCCGCGCCGAGCTGGCCAACGATTCCGCGGTGCACGACCGCACCGCGCAGTTCGTCTACCGGGCGCACGCGCTGGACAAGAGCGAGCTGGTCGCGCGGGTGCTGCAGGCCGAGAGCCGCGGCGCCACGATGATCTTCACCCGCACCAAGCGCACCGCGCAGAAGGTGGCCGACGACCTGGCCGAGCGCGGTTTCGCGGTCGGCGCGGTGCACGGCGACCTGGGCCAGATCGCCCGTGAGAAGGCGCTGACCAAGTTCCGCAAGGGCAGCATCGACGTGCTGGTGGCCACCGATGTGGCCGCGCGCGGTATCGACATCGACGACGTCACCCACGTCATCAACTACCAGTGCCCCGAGGACGAGAAGACCTACGTGCACCGGATCGGCCGCACCGGCCGCGCCGGGCGCACCGGTGTCGCGATCACCCTGATCGACTGGGACGAGCTGCACCGCTGGGCCTCCATCGACAAGGCGCTGGGCCTCGGCATCCCCGAGCCCGCCGAGACCTACTCGCGCTCGCCGCACCTGTACGCCGACCTCGGCATCCCCGAGGGCGTCACCGGCGTGATCCGCAAGCCCAAGCCGGTGCGCGAAGAGGGCGATGTCGTCGAGGAGCGCGCCGAGCGCCCCAAGTCGACCCGCAACCGCCGCCGCACCCGCGGCGGCAAGGCCGACACCCCCTCGACCGAGGCCACCTCGACCGAAGCCACCGAGGCCACCGCCGAGACCCCGGCCGAGGACACCACCGAGGGCGACAAGCCCGCCCGCAGGCGCCGTCGCCGCCGCAAGCCGGCCGACCAGTCCGGCGAGACGTCCACCACCGACCCGGCGGAGACCGTATCGGCGGCAGCCACCGAGTCCACCCCGGCCGACGGCGAAGCCTCCGAGGCCAAGCCCGCCCGCCGCAGGCGCCGCCGCAAGCCGGCCGAGGCAAGCAACACCGCAACCGCCGAAGCTCCGGCCACCGTCGACGCCTGACGACTCGACACCACCGGCACATGGCGGCAACCCCGAACGGGCGGCCGTCATGACCACACTCCCAGCCCCGCACCCGCGACCCCGAGGAGCGGCGGCCACGAAGTGGCCGGTCGCGGCCGGGCCGCCGGTCAGGCGCCGTTGCGTACGCGACGAAGGAGCAAGCAAC
>NZ_JBSGDP010000073.1:0-29647 GCF_053602435.1 Nocardia sp. NPDC004415 | reverse complement strand
GACTCGCGCCTGCGGCGCATGCGCTTCGAGCGCTGACCGGCGACCCGGCCGCGACCCGCCGCTGCGCGGCGGATCCCTCCTCGAGGTCGGGATGTGCGGGGCTGGGAGTGCGGTCAGTCGCGCCTCGGCGGCTACTTGCCGGTGAAGTTCGGCTTGCGCTTTTCGGCGAAGGCGCGCGGGCCTTCCTTGGCGTCGGCTGATCGGAACACCTCGATGCCGATCTTCGCCTCGATGGGGAACGCCTCGTTCTCCGGCATCGCCTCGGTTTCGCGCAGTGTGCGCAGCATCGCCTGGACGGCGAGCGGGCCGTTGTCGGCGATCTGGCCCGCCAGCGCCATGGCCTTGTCGAGGGCGGTCCCGTCGGCGACCACGTGTCCGATCAGGCCGATCTCCTTGGCCTCGGCCGCGGTGATGTGCCGCCCGGTCAGCAGCAGATCGGCGGCCACGGTGTACGGGATCTGCCGCGCCAGGCGCACCGCGGAACCCCCCAGCGGGAACAGGCCCCAGCGGGCCTCGGAGACACCGAATTTGGCACTTTCCCCGGCTACGCGCAGATCGGTGCCCTGCAGGATCTCGGTACCGCCTGCGATGGCCGGGCCCTCGACCGCGGCGATCAGCGGCTTGGACAGTCGCCTGCCCTTCAGCAGCGCGGGCAGGTAGGCGGGGTCCCAGCTGCCGCTTGTGGCGGTGTCGCCCGGATGCTGCGAGCTCATCGCCTTGAGATCCATGCCCGCGCAGAAGGCCCCACCCGCGCCGGTGAGGATGGCGACGCGGATCTCGGGATCGCTGTCGACCTGGTCCCAGGCATCGCGCATGATCGCCATCATCTCGCCCGAGAGGGCATTGCGCGCCTCCGGCCGGTTCATGGTCACGATGAGGACATGGTCGCGCTTCTCGACCAGGCAGTGGGCCATCCGAATTCTCCTCCACGTCGCGGACTCGCGGGCGAGTCTCGCCGAAACCTTGTCAGAAACAGTAACACGTTCTATTTTTGACTTTGTGAGCTACAACATAGCCGATCTCGTCGAACACGCCGTCGACCTGATGCCCGACCGGATCGTGCTGGTCGGCGAGCATCGTGAGTCGACCTATGCCGAACTGGAGGAGCGGGCCAACAAGCTGGCCCACTACCTGCAAGAACAGGGCGTGCGTCCCGGCGACAAAGTCGGTATCTACTCCCGCAACACCGTCGAGGCCGTCGAAGCGATGGTCGCGATCTTCAAGGCGAGGGCGGTGATGATCAACGTCAACTACCGCTACGTCGAGAACGAGTTACTGCATATCTTCGAGAACTCGGACATGGCCGCGCTGATCTTCGAGCGCCGCTACGCCGACAAGGTCGACGCCGTGCGCGCCAAGGTCCCCGGCCTGAAGACGCTGGTCGTCGTCGACGACGGCACCGACGGCGCGACCTCGCCCGGCGCCATCGAGTACGAAGCCGCGCTGGCCGCCTCCTCGGGCGAGCGCGACTTCGGCGAACGCTCGCCCGACGACATCTACATGCTCTACACCGGCGGCACCACCGGCCTGCCCAAGGGCGTGATGTGGCGGCACGAGGACGTGTGGCGGGTGCTCGGCGCCGGCATCAACTTCGTCACCGGCGAATACGTCAAGGACGAGTGGGAGCTGGCCAAGGTCGGCGCGGCCAACCCGCAGATGGTGCGCTTCCCGATTCCGCCGATGATCCACGGCGGCTCGCAGTGGGCCACCTTCCACAGCCTGTTCGGCGGCGGCAAGGCCGTGATGATCCCCGAGTTCAGCGGGCACGGGGTCTGGCAGGCCGTCGACAAGCACGGCATCAACCTGATCTTCATCACCGGCGACGCCATGGCGCAGCCGATGCTCGACGCGCTCGAACAGGGCAACCCGGAAACCGGTGAGCCCTACGATCTTTCGACGCTCTACGTGCTGGCCAGCAGCGCGGCGCTGTTCTCGCCGCCGCTCAAGGACAAGTTCCTCGAGCTGCTGCCCAACCGGATGATCTCCGATTCCATCGGCTCCTCGGAGACCGGTTTCGGTGGTCTGTCGCTGGTCGCCAAGGGCGCCACCCACACCGGCGGCCCGCGAGTGAAGATCGACGCGGCCACCCAGGTCCTCGACGAGCAGGGCAATCCGGTCGAGCCGGGTTCGGGCGTGATCGGTCTGCTCGCGCGCAGTGGGCACATCCCGCTGGGCTACTACAAGGACGAGGTCAAGTCGGCCGCGACGTTCAAGGAGTTCCACGGGGTGCGCTACGCGATCCCCGGCGACTACGCGCGCGTCGAGGAGGACGGCACCGTCACCATGCTCGGCCGTGGTTCGGTGAGCATCAACAGCGGCGGCGAGAAGATCTACCCCGAGGAGGTCGAGGGCGCGCTCAAGGCGCATCCGGACGTCTTCGACGCGCTCGTGGTCGGGGTCGAGGACGCGCGCTGGGGTCAGCGGGTGGTCGCGGTGGTGCAGTGTCGCGACGGCAAGCGGCCGACCCTGGCCGATCTGAAGCCGGTGCTCACCCAGGAGATCGCCTCCTACAAGCAGCCGCGCAGCCTGTGGTTCGTCGACGAGATCAAGCGCTCGCCCGCGGGCAAGCCCGACTACCGCTGGGCCAAGGCGCAGACCGACGAGCGGCCTGCCGACGAGCACGCCGACGCGGGTTCCGCGTAGTCCCACCACCGAACGGCCCGCCCGGTGACACCGGGCGGGCCGATTCGCGTTCTCAGACCATTGATCACCACGCATCGGTCGATGCCGTCACGACCGGCCCCCTAGCGAGTGCTGAGTTCGGCGAGCCGGTGGGCGAGGGTGGTGCGGATGGTGGGGATGCGGGTGAGCAGGCGCAGGGCGGTGTTGCGGGCCGTGCGGGCAGGGGCCGAGCGGAGAGTGGCCATGCGGGTCATGCGGTCGGTGAAGGCGACGACCTCCAGGGCGATCGGCCTGCGGACGGTCTCGTAGTTGTCGAGCAGCGAATCCGGCTCGCCCGCGACGACTTTCGACAGCAGGCCCGCGAGCGCGGCGGCGTCCTGGATGCCGGTGTTCATACCCTGACCACCCGCCGGGCTGTGCACATGCGCGGCATCACCCGCGAGCAGGACGCGGCCCGCGCGGTACCGCTCGGCCACGCGGTGGTGCACGCGGAAGCGCGAGCTCCACAGCACCTCGTCGACCCGGACCTCGCCGCCGGGGCCGCGGGCGTCGAGCAGCCGCTGGATGTCGGTGAGTGACGGGCGTTCGGGGGCGTCGTCCACGGTGGCGACCACGCGGTAGCGCTCCTGCGCGGGATCGGGCAGCGGAGCCACCACGGTGACACCCTCGGGCGAAAGATGCAGGGACACTTCGGTACGCGGGGTGGGCCAGCTCATCCGCACATCGGCCAGGACGAACGAGGCGGGGTAGGTGTCGCCGGTGAATCCGATGCCCGCCTGCTCGCGCACCGCACTGTGCATCCCGTCGGCGCCGATCACATACGCGGCGGTGATGGTGCCCGGAGTGCCGTCGGCATCGGTGTATTCGACGGTGACGCCGCCGTTCTCGTCGGTCAGCCCGGTCACCGTGCAGGGCCGGTGAACCGTGCCGCCCGCCCGGTGCAGGCGCTCGAGCAGCACCGCCTCGGTGACATCCTGCGGAATCATCAGCGTGTAGGGGAATTCGGTCGGCAGATCACCGAAACCGATGGTGGCCAGGGTCTTCGGGCCGTCGTGGATCTTGAAGGTGGGCACCTTGATACCGCGCGCGACGAGCTCGTCCGCCAGGCCCAGTTCCGCGAGAACTTCGAGGGTCCTGGCATGCACCACGGCGGCGCGCGAGGTGTTCGCGCCCTCGCCCAGCCGATCGATGAGGACGTGGTCGATGCCGGCTTCGGCGAGCACGATCGCGGCGGTGAGCCCGGCCGGGCCCGCGCCGACGATGACGACGGAGGTGAAGGCGGGGAGCTGGGTGGCGGACATCTGCGACTCCTGGTCAACGCTTGTTTGCCAACGCTTGTAGGCATAACGGTAGACCTGCTGGTGGCCTCAGTCAACAGTTGTTGGCCTACACTTGTTGGCATGAAGACGCCGAACCCTCCGGTGCGTCGCTCCGACGCCACCAAAGCCGTCATCCTCGACGCGGCCCGCGCGCGCTTCGCCGCCGACGGCTACGCCAAGGCCACCATTCGCGCCATCGCCGCCGACGCGGAAATCGACCCGTCCATGGTCATGCGGTACTTCGGCAGCAAGGACGGCCTGTTCGCGGCGGCCGTGCGGATCGACCTCGACCTGCCCGATCTCGCCACCGCGTCCCCGGACACCCTGGGCGAGCGCCTGATCCGGCGCTTCCTGACGATCTGGGAGGGCAGCGACAACCCGGTCCTGCTGATCCTGCTCCGCACGGCCATCACCGACGACGCCGTCGCCGACCGCGTCCGCGCCATCTTCGCCGAGCAGGTGCTACCCGCCGTCCTCCGCGTCGGCGACCCCACCGACGCCCCCCGCCGCGCGGGCCTCATCGCCACCCAGCTCCTGGGTATAGCCCTGTGCCGCTACATCCTGCGCCTACCCCCGGTGGTCGAAATGCGCCCCGAAGCCATCATCGCCGACGTAGCCCCGACCATCCAGCGTTACCTGACCTCGACCCCGTCCGATATCTAGGCGGATTCCGTCGGCCTGCCGGTGCCGCGTGGTCAGCCCGCCAGTTCCGCGCCGAGGGCGAGGAGGTGGGGGGTGGCGCCGCCGAGGGCGAATTCGTGGTGTTTGGCGGCGGTGAAGTAGTTGTGGACGATGTGGTCGCGGTCGATGCCGAGGCCGCCGTGGATGTGGATGACGGTGTGGGCGACCTTGTGGCCCGCTTCGGCGGCCCAGAACTTGGCGATGTGGACGGCCTCGGTGGCGGGCAGGCCCTCGGTGACGCGCCAGGCGGCCTGGGTGACGGCCAGGCGCAGGCCGCCGATATCGATGTAGGCGTCCGAAAGGCGCTGGGCGACAGCCTGGAACGAGCCCAGCGGCTTGCCGAACTGTTCGCGGGTGCGGGTGTGCTCGGCGGTGAGTTCCAACGCCCGCTCCAGGGTGCCCAGTTGCAGGGCCGACAAGCCCAGCCAGGCCTGCTCGCGCAGCCGGGACAGGACTTCGGCGCCGGTGTCGAGGGTGCCGAGCAGCTCGGCGGGGGTGTCGGAGAACTCGACGAGGAACTCCGGCGCGAGGTCGACCACCTGCTGGGCGGTGCGGGTCACCGAGGCGTGCGCGGGGTCGACCACGAACACCGCAGTCTGCCCGGAAACCAGGGCGGGCACCAGGATTCGCTCGGCGCGGTCGGCGACGGCGACGGTGGTCGCGGTGCCGGTGAGAGTCCAGCCGTCGGCCTCGGTGGCCGCGATGCCCGGCGCGTCGGTGGTGGCGTGCAGCGGTTCGGCCAGCGCGGCGGTGAGCACGATCTCGCCGGTGCCCGCGCGAGCGGCCAGGGCGCGCTGATCGGCGTCTCCGAAGCGGGCCAGCGCGTCGGCGGCCACGACCACCGACCACAGCACCGGCACCGCGGCCACGGACCTGCCGAGTTCACGCAGGATCGCGGTCTGTTCCAGCGCGCCGAAATCGCTGCCGCCCAAGTCTTCCGGCAAGGCGGCGGCCAGTACGCCCGCGTCGGCGAGCGCCTTCCACAGCTGCTCGTCGAAGCGGCCCGCGGTGTCGAGTTCGCGCAGGCGGTCGGCGGTGACGAGCTTGGCGCAGATCTCGCCGGTCAGCCGGGCGAGATCGAGCTGGGCTTCGGTGGGGGTGAAATCCATGAGGGGATACCGGCTTTCGTCGATCAGCGGGCGGAGGCGGGCTGGCGCAGGGCGGTCATGGCGATGATGTCGCGCTGCACCTCGTTGGTGCCGCCGCCGAAGGTGAGGATCAGCGCGGCCCGGTGCATCCGCTCGAGCCTGCCCAGCATCGCGGCGCCGGGGGAGTCCTGACGCAGGTAGCCGTGCGCGCCGACGACCTCCATGAGCAGCCGATAGGCCTCGGTGGACAGCTCGGTGCCGTAGATCTTGCAGGCCGAGGCGTCCCACGGCTTGGGCGCCGCCTCCCCGCCCTGGTCGGCGCGGCTGGCGATCTCCCAGTTCAGCAGCTTGAGGTATTCGACCTTGGCGTACACGCGGGCCAGGTTCAGCCGCACCCATTCCTGGTCGATGACGCGCAGGCCGTCGGGGCCGGTGGTCTGCCTGGCCCACTCCACGGTCTGGTTCACCGCCAGCGAGAGCGGTCCGGCCGAGGTGAGCGCGACGCGCTCGTGGTTGAGCTGGTTGGTGATCAGCGACCAGCCGCCGTTCTCCGGGCCGACCATGGCCGAGGCGGGCACCCGCACGTCCTGGTAGTAGGTGGCGGAGGTGTCGGGCCCGGCCATGGTGTGCACCGGGGTCCAGGAGAAGCCCTCGGTGTCGGTGGGCACGATGAACATCGTGATGCCCTTGTGCTTCTTGGCCGACGGGTCGGTGCGCACGGCCAGCCAGATGTAGTCGGCGTAGGCGATGAGGCTGGTCCACATCTTCTGGCCGTTGATCACGAAGTCGTCGCCGTCACGCACGGCCGAGGTGCGCAGCGAGGCCAGGTCGGTGCCCGCGCCCGGCTCGGAGTAGCCGATGGCGAAATGCATTTCGCCCGAGGCGATCTTGGGCAGGAAGAACTTCTTCTGCTCTTCGGTGCCGTATTGCATGATCGTCGGCGCGACCGAGTTCAGGGTGAGGAAGGGGACCGGGGCGCCGGCGATGGCGGCTTCCTCGACGAAGATCAGCTGATCCATCGTGGTGCGGTCCTGGCCGCCGTATTCCTTCGGCCAGCTCAGTGTGAGCCAGCCGTCGCGGCCCATCTGCCGCACGACCTCGCGATAGACATCGCCTTCGCCGTATTCGCCGGTCTGCAGGCTCAGCGCCTTGCGCCGCTCCGGCGTCATCAGCTTGCCGAAATACTCGCGCAGCTCGGCGCGGAGTTCTTCCTGCTGCGGCGTATACGCGACGCGCATGCTTGCTACCTCGGTCTCTCGCGGCCAAACAGTGGGTGGCGGGACGCAGGGGATGAGCCCCGCCGAAACCGATCATTGCATATCAACTGGAACATGTTCCAGTATTGACAGTGAATCGGTGGCCGTTCCGCTCCGCGGGACCCACAGCCCGGGTTAGTGTCGCCGAGACCGCTTGGAAGGAAGCTCTCATGAAGATCATCGTCGATTTCGACCGGTGCGAAGCGAACGGCGTCTGCGTCGGAATCGCCCCTGACATGTTTGAACTCGATGACGACGACAATCTGCACGTGCTCGAGGGTGACGTGGCCGACGATCGCGTCGCCGACGCGGAGGAGGCCGTGGCGCAGTGTCCCAAGGCGGCGTTGCGGTTGGCGTGATCGCCTCTTGTCGGATAGTGAAACACGTTCTAAAGTCGGCCCGATGAGTGTGATGCAGACTTCACTGGAGGGCCGGGTCGCCATCGTGACCGGCGCCGGCGCGGGACTCGGCCGGGCCGAAGCTCTCGCGCTGGCCGCGGCGGGCGCGGCGGTGGTCGTCAACGACCTCACCGAGGACGCCGCCGCCGAGACCATCGCCGCGATCCGCGAGCTCGGCGGCAAGGCCGAGTTCGTCGGCGGCTCGATCGCCGAGCGGTCCACCGCCGACGCCCTGATCGCGACCGCGCAGGACGCCCTCGGTGGCCTCGACATCGTGGTGAACAATGCGGGCATCACCCGTGATCGCATGCTGTTCAACATGTCCGACGAGGACTGGGACGCGGTGATCGCGGTGCACCTGCGCGGGCACTTCCTGCTCTCGCGCAATGCCGGTGCCTACTGGCGCGCGGCCTCCAAGGCGGCGGGTGCGCCGGTCTACGGCCGCCTGGTCAACACCTCCTCCGAGGCGGGCCTGCTCGGTCCGGAGGGCCAGGCCAACTACGGTGCGGCCAAGGCGGGTATCACCGCTCTCACGCTCACCGCGGCCCGCGGCCTCGCGCGCTACGGTGTGCGCGCCAATGCCATCTGCCCGCGGGCCAGGACGGCGATGACCGAGGCGGTCTTCGACTCCGCGCCCGAGGGCACGGTCGACCCGCTGGCCCCCGAACACGTGGCCAAGCTGGTGGCCTACCTCGCCTCGCCCGCCGCCGAGGCGGTCAACGGCCAGGTGTTCGTCGTCTACGGACCGATGGTGGCGCTCATGGCGGCACCGACGGTCGAGCAGCGCTTCGACGCGGCAGGCGCCGAGTGGTCCGAGGCCGACCTGGCCACCACGCTGGCGGGCTACTTCGCAGAGCGTCCCGCCGACCACACCTTCTCGGCTCGCGCCCTCCGCGATCTGGGCTGATCTCCACCCCGGCGATTTGCCGGATGTTGGCTCGCCACGCGCCGCGACGAAACATTGACCTGAGTCCTGTTGTACGGCGGTCCAGGTGTTGGTAGACATGAGCGTCGGGGTGTGTGGCACCTCACAGGAGGTCGGGTGAGTTCGATCAGCATTCGTTTCAGTTTTGGATCCGAAATACCAGAAAATGTCCTGGTCTGAGTCTCCTCAAACGGCAGACATTAGCGGGAACGTGTTCTAGTCTTTGGGCAGTCTTCAGATCGGGGTGGCGGTGAAGTACGGGTGCGCGGGCATATCGGTCCGCCCGTCGAACAAGGAGGAATCCGCATGAACGACCTCCTTGCTGTCCCGTTGCGGGCGGTCGGCGGATTCTTCGAACTCGGCGCGGAAGTGGCTCGGGCCACCTTCCGCCGACCCTTCCAATGGCGCGAATTCGTCGACCAGTCCTGGTTCGTCGCCCGCGTCTCCATCGTGCCGACACTGCTGGTCGCGATTCCGTTCACGGTGCTGGTGGTGTTCACCCTCAACATCCTGTTGCGCGAGATCGGCGCCGCCGACCTCAGCGGTGCGGCCGCCGCCTTCGGCGCCGTCACCCAGGTCGGGCCGATCGTCACGGTGCTGATCGTGGCGGGCGCGGGCGCCACCGCGATCTGCGCCGACCTGGGCGCGCGCACCATCCGCGAGGAGATCGACGCGATGAAGGTGCTCGGCATCGACCCGGTCGCCCGGCTCGTCGTGCCGCGTGTGCTCGCCTCGATGTTCGTGGCGCTGATGCTCAACAGCCTGGTGTGCACGGTCGGTATCGTCGGCGGCTTCGCCTTCTCCGTCTTTCTGCAGGGCGTGAATCCCGGCGCGTTCGTCAACGGCATTCCGCTGCTGACCAATCTGCCCGAGCTGATCATCTCCGAGATCAAGGCCGGCCTGTTCGGCCTGATCGCCGGAATGGTCGCCTGCTATCTGGGATTGCAGGTGAAAGGCGGGCCCAAGAGTGTCGGTGACGCGGTGAACCAAACAGTGGTATTCGCCTTCATGGCCCTTTTCGTGGTGAACGTCGTGGTCACCGCGATCGGCCTGAAATTCACGGTGCGGTGACCACGATGGCATTCATTGTTCGCAGTAAGTTCCCGCGCACGGTCCGCCGTTTCGAGCGGGCCTCGAAATCCGTGGATTCCCTGGGCGACAAGGCGATCTTCTTCGTCAAGGCGCTCGCCTCGGTGCCCCGCGCGCTGGTGCACTACCGCACCGAGACCATCCGGCTCATCGCCGAGATCAGCATGGGCAGTGGCGCGCTGGCCGTCATCGGCGGCACCGTCGTCATCGTCGGGTTCCTGACGCTGATGGCAGGCGGCACCATCGCGGTGCAGGGCTACAGCTCGCTGGGCAATATCGGTGTCGAGGCGCTGACCGGCTTCTTCGCCGCCTTCATCAATGTGCGCATCGCCGCGCCGGTGATCTCCGGGATCGGCCTGGCCGCCACCATCGGCGCGGGCGCGACCGCCCAGCTCGGCGCCATGCGAGTGGCCGAGGAGATCGACGCGCTGGAATCGATGGCCATCCGGCCGGTGCCGTTCCTGGTCGGAACCAGGGTGCTGGCGGGCATGATCGCGATCGTGCCGCTCTACGCGCTCGCCGTGATCGCCTCCTTCCTGGCCAGCCGCTTCGCCACCGTGGTCATCTACGGCCAGTCCGCGGGCGTCTACGACCACTACTTCTCCACCTTCCTGATCCCCAGCGACATCCTGTGGTCGTTCGCGCAGGCGATCGTGATGGCGCTGGCGGTGATGCTGATCCACACCTACTTCGGCTTCACCGCCGCGGGTGGTCCGGTCGGCGTCGGGATCGCGGTCGGCAACGCGGTGCGGGCCTCGCTGGTCGCGGTGGTCACGGTGACCCTGCTGATCTCGCTGGCCATCTACGGCACCTCCGGCAACTTCCACCTCTCGGGATAGCGCGATGGACACCTCACGGATCGTTGCCGCACTGCAGGGCGGGCTCGGGCGCAAGCTCGCCGCGCTCGCGCTGGTCGGCCTGCTCGTCGCGGGCGCCGCGCTCGCGATCGCCCTGTTCCAGGGCGCCTTCACCAACACCGCCACGGTGCTGATCGACGCGCCCCGCTCGGGCCTCGTGCTCGACCCCGACGCCAAGGTGAAGGTGCGCGGCGTCGAGATCGGCCGGGTCGCCGACATCTCCCTGCACGACGACGGCGCCCAGTTGCGCCTCGAGGTCGACCCCGACCAGCTGAAGCTGGTGCCCGCCAACGCCGGGGTCGACATCCGCTCGACCACGGTCTTCGGCGCCAAGTACGTGAACTTCATCGTCCCCGAGCAGCCGGCCACGGCCTCACTCGCCCCCGGCTCCACGATCGCCGCGAGCTCGGTGACCGTCGAGTTCAACACCCTGTTCCAGCACCTGTCCGATGTGCTCGCCCAGGTCGAACCGGAGAAGCTCAACGCCACGCTCACCGCGCTGGGCACCGCGCTCGAGGGCCGCGGCGACAAGATGGGCGACCTGCTGGTGCGCTCGGATCGCTATCTGCGCGAACTCAATCCGTACCTGCCCACGCTGCAGTCGGACCTGGACAAGACGGCCGCGGTGACCGATCTCTACAGCGAGGTCACCGACCCGCTGCTGCGCACCGTCGACAACGCGACGGTCACCTCGCAGACCATCGCCGAGATGCAGGGCCAGCTCGACAACGTGCTGGTGAACGTGATCGGGCTGTCCGACACGGTCGGCTCGGTGCTGCGCGAGAACGAGCACAACCTGGTGACCGCGCTGGATCTGCTGCGCCCGACCACCGGCCTGCTGTTCGACTACGCCCCCGCACTGAGTTGCATCATCGACGGCCTCGGCCCGCTGATCCCGATCGCCGAGGACATGATGGGCGGCTTGATGCCCGGTGTCGGCATGAACGCCAGCTTCATGCTCGGCGCCAAGCCGTACTCCTACCCCGACGACCTGCCGAAGGTGAACGCCACCGGCGGCCCGCACTGCGAGGGCGTGGTCGACCGGGTGCCCAACAGCCATTCGGACTACGTGGTGACCGACACCAGCCAGGGCGCGCCGTACACCCCGAACACCTCGCACGAATTCAACGGTCTGCCAAGGGTTTTCCAGCTCCTGCTGGACGGAATGCCGGGAGTGACGCGGTGAGGAACACGGGGACGACCGTCAAGCTGGGGATCTTCACCGTGGTGATGACGCTGGTATTCGCCGGTCTGGCGATCGTGCTGAGCCAGGCGCGTTTCTCCCGCGAGACCGGCTATCAGGCCGTGTTCACCAGCTCCTCGGGCATGCTGCCGGGTGCGAAAGTGCGCATCGCGGGCGTGCCGGTGGGGTCGGTGAGCTCGGTGAAGGTCGGTGACGACAACCACGCGCACGTCGAGTTCGACGTCGACAGCAAGTACGCCGTGCTGGCCAGCACCCGCGCCACGATCAAGTACGAGAACCTCGTCGGCGATCGCTACCTGGAACTGCTGGAAGGGCCGGGCTCGGCCCGGCGGCTCTCCGACGGCGACACCATCGGCCTCGAACAGACCTCGCCCGCACTGGATCTCGACCTGCTGCTCGGCGGTTTCAAGCCGCTGCTGCGCGGACTCGACCCGACCCAGGTCAACGACCTCACCGAGGCGCTGCTGCAGATCTTCCAGGGCCAGGGCGGCACGCTGGTCTCGCTGCTCAACAGCGGTGGCAACTTCGCCAAGACGCTCTCGGATCGCGACGCGCTGATCGGCAGCGTGATCGACAACCTGAACACCGTGCTGGCCACCATCGACGACCGGGGCGACCAGTTCGCCACCACCATCGACGAATTGCAGCGGCTGGTCAGTGACCTGTCGGCCCAGCGCGACCCGATCGGCGCCGCGCTACCGCGCATCGCCGGTGCGACACAGGAACTCAACGACCTGCTGGTGACGGCGCGCCCGGACCTGCGCAACACCATCGAACAGACCGGCCGCCTGGCCACCAACCTCGACGAGGGCTCCGACCACCTCGACTGGGTGCTCGGCAAGCTGCCCGAGACCTACAAGAAGCTCATCCGGATCGGCGCCTACGGCTCGTTCCTGCAGCTGTACATCTGCGGTACCAACTTCCTCATCGACGGTCCGAACGGTCAGCCGATGGAAGTACACGCGCCGGGTCTGCAGGCGACCGGAAGGTGCACGCCCAATGAATGAGAACAAGTCCTCGGCCGCGACGATCGGCATCGTCGGCATCGTCCTGGCGGTGACGATCTCGCTGGCCACGCTGCAGTTCACCGAGCTGCCGTTCATCCGCTCCGGCGCCACCTTCACCGCGAACTTCGTCGACGCGGGCGGGCTGGTGCCGGGCGACCCGGTGCACGTGGCAGGCGTGCGCTCGGGCGAGGTGCGGCAGGTCTCGCTCGACGGCGACAAGGTGCTGGTGAAGTTCGATCTCGACGAGTCGATCGTGCTGGGGGAGAAGACGACCGCCGCGATCAAGACCAATACGGTGCTCGGGCGCAAGTCCCTGGACGTGGTGCCCGCCGGGCCCGGCGCCATCGGCACCGCCGACACCATCCCGGTCGAGCGCACCACCTCGCCCTACTCGCTCAACGAGGCGCTCAGCGACCTCGGCGGCACCGTGCGGGACCTGGACCTGGACCAGGTGGACCAGACCCTCGACACCCTCTCGGCCGCCTTCGCCGACACCCCCGGACCGCTGCGCAACGCGCTCGACGGCGTCACCGCGCTCTCGCGCAGTATCAACACCCGCGACCAGGCGCTCACCGATCTGCTGGCCAGGGCGCAGAACGTCACCAAGATCCTGGCCGACCGCAGCACCCAGCTCAACACGCTGCTGCTCGACGGCAACGAACTGCTCGGCGAACTCGACCGGCGCCGGGCCGCGATCAACCAGCTCGTGGTCTACGTCGACGATGTGGCCAGGCAGCTCTCGGGCCTGGTCGCCGACAACGAACCACAGATGCGGCCGGTGCTCGACCGCCTCAACTCGGTCCTCGGCCTGCTCCAGCGCAACGAGCAGAACCTGCGCGACGCCCTGGACGGCCTCGGCCCCTACGCCGCGGCGCTGGGCGAGCAGGTCGGCAACGGCCCGTGGTTCAACGCCTACGTGGTGAACGCGACCAGTACCGAGCTGCGTCCACTCGTCGACGCGCTGGTCTGGCCCGAACAGGTGCCCCAGGACCTGATCGACATCTTCACCAACCCGAGAACGCCCTACATCGCTCCCGCCGAGGAGGATCCGCCGCGATGAGCTTCACCCAGCAGGTGCGCGGACTGCCGCGCTGGACGATCGCGGTGGCGGTGGTGGTGATCGCGGCACTGGTCGCGCTCGGCGTCTACCTCCTCACCGGCGGCGGGAAGAACACGGTGACCGCCGCGTTCACCTCGACCACCGGGCTCTACGAAGGCGACGAGGTGCGTGTCCTCGGGGTCACCGTCGGCAGCATCGACTCGATCGAACCCGGTCAGGGCCAGGTACAGGTGCGCATGAGCATCGACGAGGATGTCGACCTGCCCGCCGACGCGCGCGCGGTGATCATCGCGCCCTCGCTGGTCTCGGCCCGGTTCGTGCAGCTCGCCCCCGCCTACTCCGGCGGCCCGAAACTGGCCGACGGCGCGCAGATCCCCCTCGCGCGCACCGCGGTGCCGGTGGAATGGGACGAGATCAAGGCCGAACTGACCAAGCTCTCCACGGCGCTGGGCCCGGTCGGTGACGACGAGAAGGGCTCCTTCGGCCGCTTCGTCGACACCGCCGCCGACAACCTCGACGGCAACGGCCAGAAGTTCCGTGACACCCTGCGCGAACTGTCCGCGACCCTGACCACCCTCTCCGACGGCCGCACCGACCTGTTCGGCACCATCCGCAACCTGCAGCACTTCGTCGAGGTGCTCTCGGCGAGCAATGAGCAGATCGTGCAGTTCAGCGGCCGGCTGTCCTCGGTGTCCTCGGTGCTGGCCGGAGCGTCGGAAGACCTCGGCAACGGGCTCGACAGCCTGGACGTGGCGCTGGCCGATGTGAAGCGATTCCTCGACGGCACCGGTGGCGAACTGACCGAGGGGGTCGAGCGGCTCGCCGATGTCACCCAGACGCTGGTGGACAAGCGACCCGAGATCGAACGCGTGCTGCACTCCGGCCCGACCGCGATGGTGAACTTCTACCAGCTCTACAAGCCCGCCCAGGGCTCGCTCACCGGCGCGGTCGCGCTGAACAACACGGCCAATCCGCTGAGCTTCCTGTGTGGTTCGATCCGCGCGCTCGAGAACAACAACTCGGACAAGTCCGCTGACCTGTGCGCGGAGTTCCTGGCACCGGTGATCAGTTCGCTGGCAATGAATTACGTGCCGATCATGACCAACCCGGCCAGCGGTGTCACGGCCTTCCCCGACCAGCTGAAGTACAGCCCGCCGAGCCTGGCCGGGCAGCCCCCGCGGAACCAGACGCCCGCCGTCGCCCCGATCACCGTGCCCGAAGGTCTTGCCGGGCTTGCCGTTCCAGGAGGACAGCGATGAGGCGCGCATTCGCCGGGCTCGCCCTCGGCGTCGCCGTGACACTCGGGACCACCGGCTGTCAGTTCGACGGACTCAACTCCCTGCCCATGCCCGGCTCCGAGGGCCGCGGGCCCGGTTCGTACACGGTGCGGATCCAGATGCCCAATGTCACCACGCTGACCCGCAATTCGCCGGTGCGGGTGGACGACGTGGAGGTCGGCAATGTCACCGGGATCGAGGTCGAGGGCTGGCACGCGCTGGTGACGGTCTCGCTCAATCCCGATGTCCACCTGCCCGCCAACGCGGTCGCCAAGATCGGCCAGACCAGTCTGCTGGGCAGCAACCATCTCGAACTGTCCGCGCCGACCACCGTCGAGCCGGTGGGGCAGTTGCGCGGCGGGGATGTCATCCCGCTGGACCGGGCCGGGGCCTACCCGACCACCGAGCAGGTGCTGTCGTCGCTGTCGGTGGTGCTCAACGGCGGCGGCATCGCGCAGCTCGAGACCATCACTACCGAACTCAACGCGATGCTCGGTGGCCGCGAGGCCGAGATCGCCGACCTGCTCCCGCAGCTCAACGAGCTGACCACCGGCCTGGAACGCCAGACCGGCAGCATCATCGCCGCCATGGAGGGCCTGGACCGGCTCGCGGGCAAGCTCGCCGGGCAGAAGGATGTGATCGCGCAGGCGATCGAGCAGATCCATCCCGCGCTGACCGCGTTGGCCGACCGGTCGGCCAACATCACCAACGCCATCACCGCGCTCGGCGAACTCGGTGATGTGAGCGAACGGCTCATCAAGACCAGCGGCGATGACCTCGTCGCCAATCTGCGCAGCCTCGGCCCGGTACTGAAGACGCTGGCCGACACCGGCAACAACCTGATCCAGGCGATGGGCATCCTGCCGACGTTCCCGTTCCCGATCAAGAACATCGACAACGCCATCATGGGCGACTACATGAACCTGTTCATCACCTTCGACCTGACCAGCAGCCGCCTCGACAGCAACTGGCTCACCGGCACCCCGCTCGGTGGTCGCTTCGGCGGGGTCGAGGGCGTGGTCGGTTCGTTCGCGCCCTCGACCGCGACCGACGCGGGCGACCCGGCCACCGCGCCCTTCGCGGCACCGCCCGCTCCCGCGCCAACGCTGAACGTGCCCGGGCTGGGACCGATCCCCGGCCTGCCCGCCATCCCCGGTATCACCGCGCCGCTGCCCGGCCAGGAAGGGGCGGGTCGATGAAGCTCACCCGGTTCGTGCGAGCCCAGCTCGTGATCTTCGCGGTGCTCACCGTGGTCGGGCTCGTCGTGATGGGCGGTACCTACCTGCAGGTGCCCGCGATGCTCGGCATCGGCCGGTACGCGGTCACCGTGCAGCTCGAGGCCACCGGCGGGCTCTATCCCACCGCCAACGTCTCCTACCGCGGCCAGAACATCGGCAAGGTAGAGGCCGTGCGGCTCACCCCGGCCGGCGTCGAGGCGGATCTGTCGATCGACAGCGACTACAAGGTGCCCGCCGATTCCAGTGCGTGGGTGCGCAGTGTGTCGGCGATCGGCGAACAGTACGTCGACCTGGTGCCCAGCGAACAACCCGCCGACGGCCACCTGCGCGACGGCTCGGTGATCCCGGTGCAGCGCACCCACCTGCCCCAGGACGTCGGCGCGATGCTCGACCAGGCCGACAAACTGCTGGCCACCGTCGCCGACACCCGCCTCAAGCAGGTCATCGACGAGGCTTTCTACGCCTTCAACGGCGCCGGGCCCGACCTGCAGCGGTTCATCGACTCGGCGGCACTGCTGATCCAGCAGGCCGAGGACGACATCGAACCGACCAAGAAGCTGCTCGACCAGATCGGCCCGCTGCTGGACACCCAGACCCGCTCCGCCGACGACATCCGTTCCTGGACAGCGAATCTGGCGACCGTCACCGATCAGCTGCGCGAACACGACCCCGCCCTGCGAAACCTGTTGAACAACAGCCCCTCCGCGATGGAGACCGTGAACCAGCAGTTCCAGGATCTGCGTCCGACGCTGCCGCTGCTGGCCAGCAACCTGGTGAGTATCGGGCAGGTCGGGGTGACCTACAACGCCAGCGTCGAACAGCTTCTTGTCGTGTTCCCGCCGCTGATCGCCGCGCTGCGCACCGCGATTCGCGGCCCGATCCAGTACGGCGTCATGGTCGACTTCATGACCGTGCTCAACGACCCCCCGGCCTGCACCACCGGCTTCCTGCCCGCCGACCAGTGGCGTCAGCCCAGCGATCTGACCCCGATGGACACGCCGCCGGGGCTGTACTGCAAGGTGCCGCAGGACTCGAACATCGCCGTGCGCGGCATCCGCAACACTCCGTGCATGGAGGTGCCCGGTGTGCGGGCGCCCACGCCCGAGCTGTGCCGCACCGGGTTCGTGCCCGAGGGCAACAATCCGCCGTTCGGCCCCGTTCAGCCGGTCGCCCCGGCCTCGGCACCGGCAGGCGCATCGACGGGTGGTGTGACCCCCGCCGCAGCGCGCCCCTATGATCCGTCGACAGGCAGCTATCTGGGCACCGACGGACGTACCTACCGCCAAGGTGATATCGCCACGGACGGTTCGGGCACGGTCCCGGCCAGCTGGCAGGCGATGTTGGAGGAGCAGCAACGATGAACGACAACGACAACCGCCGCCCGCGCAGGCGGGCCGCCCGCTCGGCGGGCCCGCCGGTCGAGGACGCCACGGCTGCCACGGTCACTCTCAGTAAGAGCGAAACCGCATCACCGGACATGGATGCCGATGCGACGGTGCAGGTCGCTTCGACGGCGGTGGTCGACAAGACCGACAAGCTCGCCGACGCCCCGGCCAAGACTGAGGCCACGGCGAAGATCGCTGCCGCTTCGGTGCCGCCGGCCGAGGACACCGTGCGGCTCGAGACCGACACCGTGCGGCTCGAGACCGACACCGTGCGGCTCGAGACCGACACCGCGCGGCTCAAGACCGACACCGCGCGGCTCGACGCGGACATCGAGCGCGATGCGACCGCACCGGCCGGCAGCGACTCCGCGACTTCGGTCGGCCGCGTCCTCGCCCTGGCCGCCGCCGTTCTGCTCGTCCTCGGCCTCGCCGGCGGCGCGGGCTTCACGGCCTACACCGCCTACCGCGTCGACCACAACGACGACCTGCGCGCCCAGTACACCGAGACCGCCCGCCAGGCCGTGCTCAACCTGACCACCATCCGCGCCGGATCGGCGAAGGAGGACATCGACCGCATCCTCGCGGTGGCCTCCGGCGACTTCAAGACCGAGTTCGACGGCCGCGTCGACCCGTTCATGGACATCGTCAAGCAGGCCAATGTGGTCTCCACCGGCGAGGTCGTCGAGTCGGGCATCGTCACCGCCGACGCGGACTCGGCCCAGGTGCTCGTGGCCGCCAAGCAGACGGTGAGCAACAACGGTTCGCCCGAACCGCAGTCGCGTCAGTACCGGTTCCGCGTCACCGTGTCGAACGCCGACACCGGGATGACCGTGTCGAAGGTGGAGTTCGTCGGATGAGCCAGAGCATGAAGATCGTCTTCGGAAGTCTCGCGTTCGTCGGCCTGATCGCCGCGGCCGTGCTCGGCGTCAGCGGCTATCAGCTCTGGCAGCACGACCGCACCGAGCAGGCCCGCTCCGATGCCATGAGCACCGCGAGCCGCACGGTGAGCGCCATGTTCACCTACGAACCCGCCACCGTCGACACCGAACTGCCCAAGGCCGCCGAGGGCCTGACCGAGTCCTTCCGCTCGGACTACCTGAAGCTGATCACCGAGGCCATCGCCCCCGGCGCCAAGGAGAAGCAGCTCACCGTCAAGGCCACCACCCAGGCCGAGGGCATCGTCGACGCCGACCCCGACCACGCCGTCGTCCTGCTCTACCTGAACCAGCTCACCACCAGCAAGGACACCCCCGACGGCACCACCTCGGGCAGCCGCGTCCGGGTCTCCCTGGACAAGTCCGGCGACCGCTGGCTGGTCTCCCAGGTCACCCCGGTCTGATCCGGTTCGTCGTCTCAGGACCCGGTGCGGGGGAGGTGGACGGTGAAGGTGGTGCCCACGCCCGGCTCGCTGGTGACCTCGACCGTGCCGCCGTGGGCGGCGACCAGGGCCGAGACGATGGACAATCCGAGGCCGGTGCCGCCGCTGGTGCGGGCGCGGGAGGCGTCGGTGCGGTAGAAGCGCTCGAAGATCCGGGCGGCGTCCTCGGGGGGCAGGCCGGGGCCGGTGTCGGCCACCTCGAGGAGGACCTCGTCCTCGGCGGGGGTGAGGCGGACGGTGATCGCGGTGCCGTCGGGGGTGTGGGTGCGGGCGTTGTCGAGCAGGTTGGTGAGTACCTGGCGCAGGCGGTGGTCGTCGCCGAGGATCTCCAGAGTGCCGGTGCCGTCGGCTATTTCGAGGGTGGTGGGGCGGTGCGCGCCCTCGGCGGCATGGATCGCGCGGGCGCTGTGCACGGCGTCGCCTGCGAGGGCGAGCAGGTCCACCGGACGCAGGTCGACGGGGCGCTGGGCGTCCAGCCGGGCCAGCATGAGCAGGTCCTCCACCAGCAGGCCCATCCGCTGGGCCTCGTGTTCGATGCGGTTCATGAACATCGCCGGGTCGCCGGTGGCACCCTGGCGGTAGAGCTCGGCGAAGCCGCGGATGGTGGTGAGCGGGGTGCGCAGCTCGTGACTGGCATCGGCGACGAATCGCCGCATCCGCGACTCGGATTCGCGCGCCGCGGTCTCGGACGCCTCGGTCGCGGCGAAAGCCTGCTGGATCTGGGTGAGCATGCTGTTGAGCGAGCGCGACAGCCGGTCGACCTCGGTGTCGTTGCCGCGCACAGGAACCCGGCGATGCAGCTGCCCCTCGGCGATGGCCGCCGCGGTCGCCTCCACCCGCCGCAGCGGTCGCAGGCTGCCGCGCACCACGAAATACGCGGCCACGGCCAGCGCGGTGAGCACCAGGGCGCCCACGATCAGCTGGACGACGACGAGATCGCGCACGGTGTCGATGTTCTCGGTGAGCGGCAGCGCCACCGTCGCCTGCGAGCTGTGCCCGCGCACGGTGAGCACCCGCCACTGCTCGGTGGACTCGCCGGTCGAGCCCACCGTCACCGGTTTCGTCACCGGGGGATCGGGCAGCTCGGGTTCCGCGTCGGTGCCGAACACGTGGTCGAGCACCAATGTCTTGCTGCCGTCGAGTCTTTCGGCGCGCAGGTAGTACCGGCTCGGCGGCTGGCCGCCATTGTTCTGCGGTGGTGTCGGCGGCGCGGGCACACTCATCCGGCGTTCCCATTCGATCGCCGCGTCGGCCAGCTGCTGATCGGTGCGGTTGCGCAGCGAGTTCTCCGTCGCGGTGGTCACCACGAAACCCGAAGCCACCAGACCGATCCCGGCCAGCAGCACCAGCATCAGCACCAGCGTCACCCGCAGCGGAATCGCCGCGAGACGGGCGCGCAGCCCGGTGCTCACTTCTCCCGCATCACGTAGCCGACCCCGCGCAGGGTGTGGATCAGCCGCTGCTCGCCGGTGTCGACCTTCTTGCGCAGATACGACACATAGGTCTCCACCACGCCCACCTCGCCACCGAAGTCGTAGCGCCACACGTGATCCAGGATGCGCGGTTTGCTCAGCACGCTGCCCGCGTTGACCATGAAGTAGCGCAGCAGCGTGAACTCGGTGGGCGAGAGCGCCACCGGCTCGCCCGCCTTCCACACCTCGTGGGTGTCGTCGTCGAGTTCGATGTCGGCGAAGCGCAGCCGGGTGCTGGCCCGCTCCGGCTTCGCCTGGCCCGCGCGGCGCAGGATCACCCGCAGCCGCGCGACCACCTCCTCGAGGCTGAACGGCTTGGTGACGTAGTCGTCGGCGCCCAGGGTGAGCCCGGTGATCTTGTCGTCCACGTCGTCGCGGGCGGTCAGGAACAGCACCGGCGCGTCGATGCCGTCGCTGCGCAGCCTGCGCAACAGGCCGAAGCCGTCCATCCCGGGCATCATCACGTCGACGATCAGCGCCTGTGGGCGGAACGTGCGCGCCCGGTCCAGCGCCTCGGCGCCGTCGGCGGCCGTGGCCACCTCGAAGCCCTGGAACCGCAGACTCACCGACAGCAGTTCCACGATCATCGGTTCGTCGTCGACGACGAGCACCCGGGCCTCGGGCTCCTGCGGCACACCACTCATGGGTTCATGCTCCACCACCACGCTGGGAAGTGGCTGGACCGACGCTGTGAGGTCGCTGTGTGCCGCTCAGTTCGGCGAATCGGGGTACACGTCCTCGTCGCTGAGCAGCGCGGACCCGGCGACATTGCCCTGCGACAGCGCGTCGAGGAAGGCTCGCGCCCAGCGGTCCACATCGTGGGTGAGCACCTGACGGCGCATCGAACGCATCCGGCGGCGGCGGGTGTCCCGCTCGTCGTCGAGGGCGCCGATGATGGCGTCCTTCACGCTGTCCAGATCGTGCGGATTGCACAGGTAGGACTGGCGCAGCTCGGCCGCCGCGCCGGTGAACTCGCTGAGCACCAGCGCGCCGTTGAGGTCGCTGTGGCAGGCCACGTACTCCTTGGCCACCAGGTTCATGCCGTCGCGCAGCGGGGTCACCAGCATGACGTCGGCGGCCACGAAGAACGCGATGAGTTCGTCGCGGGGGATCGGCCGGTGCAGGTAGTGCACCACCGGGTAGCCCACCCGGGCGAACTCGCCGTTGATCCGGCCCACCTGGCGTTCGATGTCGCCGCGCATCTTGATGTAGCTCTGCACGCGCTCGCGGCTGGGGGTGGCCAGCTGCACCATCACCGTGTCGGCCGGGTCGACCCGGCCCTCCTCCAGCAGCTCCTGCAGCGCGTTGAGCCGGATGTCGATGCCCTTGGTGTAGTCGAGCCGGTCGACGCCGAGCATGATGTTCTTGGGATTGCCCAGCTCGGCGCGGATCTTGGCCGCGCGTTCGCGCACCGACCGCCGACGCGACAGTTCGTCCAGATCGGCGGAGTCGATCGAGATGGGAAACGCGCCCACCCGCACCGTCCGGAAGCCGACCTGCACCACGCCCAGCTTGGACCGCACGCCCACATTGCCGCGCGAGGTGGGCTGACCGGCCAGCCTGCGGGCCAGGTAGAGGAAGTTCTGCGCGCCCCCTGGCAGGTGGAAGCCGATCAGATCCGCGCCGAGCAGCCCCTCGATGATCTCGGTGCGCCACGGCATCTGCATGAACAGCTCGACCGGCGGGAACGGGATGTGCAGGAAGAATCCGATGGTCAGGTCGGGGCGCAGCATCCGCAGCATCTTGGGCACCAGCTGCAGCTGGTAGTCCTGCACCCAGACCGTCGCCCCTTCGGCGGCCACCTTCGCCGTCTCCTCGGCGAAACGGCGGTTGACCTCGACATAGGCCGCCCACCACGACCGGTCGTAGACCGGCCGGACGATCACGTCGTGATACAGCGGCCACAGTGTGCCGTTGGAGAACCCCTCGTAGTAGTCCTCGACCTCCTGCGCCGACAACGGCACCGGATGCAGTTCCAGCCCGTCCTCGATGATCGGCTCGACCTCGACATCGGGCACCCCCGCCCAGCCGACCCAGGCCCCCTTGTTGCTGCGCAGCACCGGCTCCAGCGCGGTCACCAGACCGCCGGGGCTGCGCTTCCATCTGGTCGTCCCGTCGGGCAGACGCTCGAGGTCGACCGGCAGCCGGTTGGCGACGACCACGAAACCCGAGCCGGACCCGCTCGGGGCGGGCGCGACGGATTCGCTGTTCTCGGACGGACGGTTGTTGGACTGGTCGTCGATCATCTTGTCCACTCACGCATCCTTTGCGCGTCGCAGGGTCCCGCTTTGAGGTTGTGGTCGCCGGGTGGGGTCAGCTGGGGCCGATGCCGAGCATCGACAGCAGCATCCGGCACTCGTCGGCGTCTTCGGCGTAAGCCGCGACGACACGCTGTGCCTGGCGAGCGGTCTCGTCGGCCAGTGGCTCGAGCTCGTCGTCGGCGATGTCGTTGGCGCTGCTCTTCGCGGCCATAATGGTTCGTCCTCCCGGTTTCCAAACGCTTCGCGTGCGAGTAGTCAATACTATCGGGCTCCCGTGGACGGCCGATGAACTCCCGGCCCGATCACCCCGCCCCGGTGCCGTGTCGTCGTTGTCCCGTTACCGTGGTGCCGGACAGCTCAACTCCCCAGAGAGGTTTGTTTCATGCCAGTGGCCACGGTGAACGGCATCGCACTGAACTATCAGGTCAAGGGCGACCGTACCAAGGGCACCGATGTCGCCGGTGGCGGTCCGCTGGTGGTGTTGATCATGGGCACCGGCTCGCCCGGCCGGGTGTGGGAGCTGCACCAGGTGCCCGCGCTGGTCGCCGCCGGCTACCGGGTGTGCACCTTCGACAACCGCGGCATCGCGCCCTCCTACGAGGGCGGCGACGGCATCCGGATCGAGGAGCTGGTCGCCGACACCGCCGCGCTGATCGAGCTCCTCGGCGAGGGCCCCGCCCTGGTCGCGGGCACCTCGATGGGCGCCCGGGTGGCCCAGGAACTGGCGCTGGCCCGTCCCGACCTGGTCCGCAAGGCCGTGTTCATGGCCGGTCACGGCCGTCTCGACCAGTTCCAGAAGACCCTCTCCGCCGGTGAGCAGGACCTCGACGCCGCCGGCGTGCAGCTGCCCGCCAAGTTCGAGGCCGCCCTCACCGCGGTGATGAACCTGTCGCCGGCGACCATGGCCGACACCAACGCCGCGCGCGACTGGCTGGACCTGTTCGAGTTCACCGGCGGCCCCGCCACCCCCGGTATCCGCGCGCAGCGGGCGATGGACCACGAGTTCGACCGGGTGGCCGCCTACCGCGCGATCACGTTGCCGTGCTTGGCAATCGGCTTCGCCGATGACAGGATGATCCCGCCGTACCTGTCGCGTGAGGTGGCCGAGGCCATCCCCGGCGCCAGATACCAGGAGATCCCCGACACGGGCCACTACGGCTACCTGGAGCGGCCCGAGGCGGTCAACAAGATCCTCCTCGACTTCTTCGCGGCCTGAACCCGGCGGCCGGGCGGAAACGGACACTGCCCGAGGTAACCGCCCAGACGTAACGTCTCCCTTGCTAGGGTCGACACAACGCCCGGGGTTCGCACCCGGTGCGATCCCGTACACAGCGCCAGTATCCAGTGAGGTGAAATTGAGCACCAACCCCTTCGACGACGAGGACGGCCGCTTCTTCGTTCTGGTCAACGATGAAGAGCAGCACTCCCTGTGGCCCGCGTTCGCGGAGGTCCCGGCGGGTTGGCGTGTCGTGTTCGGCGAAGAGAGCCGGGCCGCGTGCGTCGAGTACGTCGAGAAGAACTGGACCGATATGCGTCCCAAGAGCCTGCGCGACGCGATGGCCGCCGACGATGCGGCCCGCGCCCAGTCCTGAGCAGTAACTTTCCGATACTGCGCCGGGACCGCACACCGAGCGCGCCGGCCGCGCGGCACTACCGATGCCCGCGGCCGCCGCGCCCGGTTATGATGGTCGCTGCCCTCCGGGGCCCAGCTAGAACCCCGCCTCCTTAGCTCAGTGGTAGAGCACCGCTCTTGTAAAGCGAAGGTCGTCAGTTCAATCCTGACAGGGGGCTCACTCAGAAAAAGGCTCTGACCTCAGGTCAGGGCCTTTTTTCATGCCCTTTTCGCGGTGCCCCGGTTGTGTCCGGATCAATCACGATATAGTCTACTGAACATGTTCAATGAACATGTTCAGTCCCGCTCGGAGCAGCAGGCGGCGACGCGGCAGAAGGTCTTGGCGGCAGCCGATCAGCTCTTCCGCGCCCAAGGCTTCAAGGCGACCACCATCCGGCAGATCGCCGCCGAAGCGGACGTGAGCACCGGGACCGTCATGGCGGCCGGGGACAAGGACGCGCTGCTCGTCGCGATCTTCGAGAACTGGATCACGTCGGTCCACGACAGCAGACACACCGAGCCGGTGCCGACGGCCGCGACCGCCGAGGACGTCCTGCGACTGTTCGGACCCTTCGTCGGATATTTCGCGCTCGACTCCGAACTCTCCCGCGAGTACCTGGCGATCCTCGTCCGCGGAAACCACGAGTCGGTGATCTTCCGAGACCTCGCGCTGGCCCTGCTCGGCGAACTCGAAGCCGTACTCGCCCGAACAGCGCTGCCCCCCGACCAGGTCGCCCGCGGCGCCCGAACCATCTATCTCGCCTACCTCGGCCTGCTGATGACCGCCTCCTCCGGTGCCATCGCGATGCCCGAGGCGGCCGTCCAACTCCTGGAGACCATCGAATTCGTCATCACGCACCCGAAAGGCACCCGATGATCCACGCTCCCGAACCCTGGTGGCTACCAGCACTACTCGCGCTCTCCCTGTTCGCCGACGCCCTCATGTCCGTGCGTCCACCGAAGTTCATCCAGCAATGCCTCGACGGCGTCGGCTTCCCCCGCGACTGGTGGTGGACCCTGATCGCCATCAAACTGGCAGCCACTGCCGGCCTGCTCGCCGGCCTGAAGTACCCCGGCGTCGGATTCGCCACCGCGGTCGGCGTGATCGCCTATTTCCTCTGCGCCGCCTACGCCCACTACCGGTCCCGCTTCCTCGGCTCCGAATTCTGGATCAACTGCCTCGGCATGCTGGCCCTGTCGGTGGTAGCGGCGATCACGTATGTGGTGTGAGGGGCGGTTGAGCTCTCGGCTCCGGGCGGAGCACGTATTGCTGGTGGGCGTGGTGGCGGCGCGCGACAAAGTGCTGACCAGCGACCTGACCACATCGCTGCTACCCTCGCGATCGTGCCCGCCCCCTGCCCGATCTGCGACAAGCACCAAGGCATCGGGCCCCTGGCCGGACCGGTGATCTTCGCCGACGACCTGGTACTGGTCACCCACCGTCCCTTGGAACCAGGCCGCACCCCGCCCCGGCTACCTCTTCATCGAAACACGCCGCCACGCACCCACCCTCGCCGACCTCACCGACGACGAGGCCGCTGCCATCGGCCGCGCAGCACACCGCGCCGCCACCGCCCTGCGCGCCGAACTCGCCCCCGAATCCATCTTCTCCGCGATCGTCGGCCGCAGCGTCCCCCACTTCCACCAGCACCTCTTCGCCCGCCCCACCGGCACCCCACCCGACACCCACTGGTTCGACATCGACTCCTGGCCCGACGGCCCACGCATCGACGAGCAGGGGCTGACCGACCTGACAACCCGCCTGGCGCAATACTTCTGAACACCACCTATCTGCCGTCGGGAAATGGATTGCGGCGTGCCCGGGTTCCTGTTGCCATATCCCCATGACCCGCTTCCCCGATGACGTCCCCGTCCTCACCGACGGCGTGGTGACCCTCCGCGCGCACCGGCCGGCGGATCTCGACGCCATGGTCGAACAGTGCCGCGACGCCGCGATGCTGCGGTTCACCACCGTGCCGTCCCCCTACGGCCGCGCGGACGCCGAGGACTTCCTGGAGCGCACCGCCCGCGACTGGGAATCACCGTCGCCGACAGCGCTGCACACCTGGGCGATCAGCACGGAACAACTCGACTTCTGCGGTTCCGTCGACTACCGCCCGGACGGTTCCGGCACCGCCTCGATCGGCTTCGGCCTACACCCCGCCGCGCGCGGGGAGGGCCTGATGACACGCGCGGTCGCCTTGGCCCTCGACCACGCCTTCGCACACGGAATCGAAGTCATGTACTGGCGCGCGGTCGTCGGCAACTGGGCGAGCCGTAAAACAGTGTGGCGAAACGGTTTCCGCTTCGACGGCACCGCCCCGAGAATCATCACCCAACGCGGCGAATCGACCGACGGCTGGACAGCCTCCCTCCGCCACACCGACCCACGCGAACCGTGCGAGCCCTGGCAGGGCCCGTCACCCTCCTGACATGCGAAGTAATGGCCGGTACACTTGTGTCATGAATGTCGACCAGTATGCCGAGCTCGCCGGGGTGTCGCCCCGCCGAGTTCGTGCACTGGCGCGGGCAGGCGCGGTCCCGGCCGAGAAGGTGGATGGCCGGTGGGTCATCCACGCGCCACAGCCGGTTCGCCGCGCCGGGCGACGCCCCTTGTCGACGACCTCACAGCGCGCCCTCGCTCGTACGCTGCGCTCCCGGTCGCTGAACGGATTGACGGGCCAGATGCGGGCGAGGACGGCCGAGCGGTTGCGGCTGTTGCGCACCGCCGACGACCCGGCGCAGCTACTCGTCGACTGGTGGGCCGGGCGCCCGCCGCGCGAGCTGGACGGCGGCTCCAACCTGGTCGTCCACGCCATCGCCGGAAACCGGGACCGGGTGTGGGAGGTGCTGCACCGGCCCCGCCGGGAGTACCTGCGCGACCCGGCGACCTTGGCGAGGATGGTCCGCGACGAACGCGCAGTCCAGGCACTGACCCGCACCGACCTGGCCGACCTGGCCGACGTGGATCGCCACCTCGTCACCGACATCGAACGCGCCCTACCCTTGCGCGACCTCGTCGGAGTACGAAAGGTATTGCGAGCATTGCGCATCGAGCCCACCGCGCTGCCCCCGATGGACCTACGATGACCGACATCCTTCATGCGTAGCTGCGAAAGGCGAGCACGGCGCCAAGATCTTGTCCTTCACAACACCGCGACGCGCACAGAGTCCGAGTGACGGTGGGATCTACGCCCTCAGTGCGTCGTGGATCCAGTGGAGAGCCCGGCCGACTGTGATGCGTGGTGCGAGCAATTGTTCTGTCAGGGACCAGTATCGGTGGATTCGGGGGTCGGTGGTGTCGGCGAGTAGTTGGGTTCGGAATTCCGGGGAGTCCGGGAGGTTTCGGGCGTTGGCGTGGGCGGTGACGAAGTGGTCGAGTTCTCTGCCGTGATGAGGGGTTACGTTCTGCGTGATGCGGATGACGACATCGTCCATGATTTCGCCGATCTCGTCGTAGAGGGTTCGCGGATCGCGGACGAGTTCGGATCGGGTTCGCCAGACGTGGCGCTTCAGTGTGCTCTGCATGCTGGGGTCTGCTGCGAGGGAGGCTAATTCGGCGTAGGCGACGATGTCGTCGACGGAGGGGTCGATGGGTGGCTCGGGGATGTTCCAGGACACGTACCGGTCGATGTCGTGCCGGGGTATGGGGGTGAGGATGCGGCGCCAGAAGCGCACCAGGTGATCGTGGGCGGTGGCGCCGTCTTGGGCTGCGGCGAGCAGGATCAGTCGCGCGGTGCGTTGGGATGCCGGGGCGGCGGTGATGGCGCGCAAGGAGGCGCGTCGCCATGCCAGCGACGCGAATTCAGCGTCAACGCTGGCGGTTTCGGCGACGATTGCCTCCTCCAGCGAACGATCACCGTGCAGCACGCCGGTGATCGATTCCAGGCCGAGCCCGAGGGTGCGCAGGCGGCGGATCAACAGCAGCCGTTCGGTGGCGCTGTCGGCGTCGAAAAGGCGGTGCCCACCCGCACTACGGTGCGATTCCAGGATTCCCTCGTCGCAATAGAACCGGATCGTGCGCACCGCGAGGCCGCAGCGGCGCGCCAGTTCGCCGATGGTCACGCGTGTGTCGTCAGTCACAATTACTTGCACCTCCACCCCGGTGGAGCTTTTAGCGTACTGACCCATGGCAACTACTGAAGAACAGATCGTCGCGGGTATCGCCGAGATCGTCGAGGAAGTGACGGGTATCGAGGCCGACGAGGTGACGGTGGGGAAGTCCTTCATCGAGGACCTGGATATCGACTCGTTGTCGCTGGTGGAGATCGCCGTGCAGCTCGAGGACAAGTACAGCGTGAAGATTCCCGACGAGGACCTGTCGGCGTTGCGCACAGTCGGCGATGTGGTCGTCTATGTGCAGAAGATGGAAGCCGAGCAGCCACAGCTCGCCGCCGAGATGGAGGCGAAATATAGGGAAGGGCAAGACAATTGATCGCTGACGCGCAGTCGGACCCCGCTGCGATCGAACTCGGCAACTTCTTCCCGCAACATCCGGAGGAGGTGTGGCGCGCACTGACCGACCCGGATCTGTTGGCGCGCTGGCTGTTCCGTCCGATCGGATTCGCGGCGGCCGTCGGCGCCCGGTTCCACTTCGCCATCCCGGAGGAGCCCGGCCAGGAGATCCACTGCGAAGTCCTGGCGGTGCGCCCGTTCCACCAGCTCACCTACACCTGGCGCTACCTGCGCACCGACCATCTGGAACGCTGGACTGTCGACTGGTCCCTCATCCCACAGGGCCGCGGCACCCGCCTGCTGCTCACCCAAACGGGCTTCGACATCACCAACCGCAGGCAGAGAATGCTGCGCAACGCGATGGAACGGGGCTGGAAGCGTTCGCTCCTGCCTCGGTTGGGCGAGGTCATCCACCATTGATCCCCACCCCTGTCGGTAACTGTGGACAAATCCCGACAGGAGCTTCGGGCGATCAGGCGAAGGTGAGAACCCACGACCCGTTGCAACCCAGGCCGGTGTTCAAGCCGGGGTCGAAATTCCAGATGAATTGGGCGGGCGGGTTCACCTGTACGCTCCAGGCTCCTGTCGGTGACATCACCGGGTAGCCGTCGTCGGCGAGATGGAAGACCTCGTCGTGGGCCACGGTCCAGCTACCCCCGTGAATGGGGTAGTTGAGCCGGACTTCGGCGTCGCTCCCGGTGTGATTCTGGAGCACCAGGCACGAGTCGGGGTAGTCCTCGTCGACGTAGGTGCCCATGCCGATGTCGGCCGAGGCGAACCCACCGCCGAGCGTGGTGAACGCGGCAGTCCCGATGGCCACCAAAGTCTTTGCGGTCGAGATGCTTGTGATCATGAGACGAGGCTAGGAAGCCAGGCAGTACCGGTTCCTTGCGGAATTCGTAAACCACCAGGTAGACGAACTGAAACCGTCATCCGGTCCGGACGTCAGGGCAGGGCTCCAGGAGAGAATCGGAGCACCCAGGGGTGCCGGTGTCGTAACCCCCTGCCCCGGACTCCCGATCGCCATGCCCCGATAGACCCTCTCGGCCAACACTTCTGGCCC